>CAMWTG010000029.1 GCA_947177115.1 uncultured Clostridia bacterium | reverse complement strand
GTTGGGGATGGGCCCATTCATAGACGGCTTGGGCGGCGTTTTTCGGAATGATGGCCTGCAGTTCTTCCAGCGAGGCCTCCTTGATGGCTTTGATGCTCTTGAAATGCTTCAGCAAAGCCGTTCTGCGGACCTCGCCTACGCCGGGGATACTGTCCAGCGTTGAGCCCTTCACGCTCTTTCCATGGCTCTCCCGGTTGAAGGTGATGGCGAAGCGGTGGGTCTCCTCCTGGATGCGCCCGATCAGGGAAAACACCGCCTGGGTGCCCTGGATGCCGATCTCCCGGCCCTCCGGGGTGATCAGGGCGCGGGTGCGGTGGCGGTCATCCTTTACCATGCCGAAAATCGGGATGGCCAGGCCAAAATGCTCCGCCACCCGCCGGGCCACCTTGGCGTGCTGCTCGCCGCCGTCTATGAGCATCACGTCCGGCAGAGGCATAAACTTCTTATCCTGTTCCATATAATGGGTGAGCCGCCGGGTCAGGACCTCCTCCATGGACTTATAGTCGTCCGGATGGCCCTCCACCTCCTTGATGCGAAACCGCCTGTACCGCTCCTTGGCGGGCCGGGAGCCGCGAAAGACCACCATGGACGCTACGATATCGTCCGCGCCGGTGTTGGAGATGTCGTAGCTCTCCATCCACTCCGGCATCTCCGGGAGCCCCAGCATTTTGCCCAGCAGCTCCATGGTGCGGTCCGCCCGCTCCTGGTTGGTGGTCTGCCGTTCCGCCTCCTCCCGGGCGTTGGCCGCCGCCATTTGCAGCACCTGAGCCCGCTCCCCCCGCTGGGGGACCCGCAGCGTCACCTTGTGCTTCGCCTGCTCCGTCAGGAGCTGCTCCAGGACCTCCTGATCCTCGATCTCCACGGGAAGACAGATCTCCCTGGGCGCCACCGCCTTGCCGCCGTAATACTGCAGCAGCAGCGCGGACAGGATCTCCGCCTCGTCCTCCAGCCCGGAGGAGGCGAACAGTTCCGCCTCCCGGCCCGTCAGCTGGCCCTCCTCGTAGTGGAGCACCGCGTAGCAGCACTTGGCCCCCAAATACAGCCCCCACACGTCCGTATCGGCGCAGACCCCGGCGAAGACCTTCTGCCGCTTGCTCAGGACCTTGATGGCGGCGATCCGGTCCCGGAGGGCGGCGGCCTCCTCGAACTTCCAGTCCTCCGCCGCCGCCTGCATCTCCTCCTCCAGCCGGGCCGTTACCAGCCGGACCTTCCCCTCCAGCAGCTGCACCGCCAGATCGATCCGCCGGTTATACTCCTCCGCCGTCATTTCCGCCCGGCAGAAGCCATCGCACCGTCCCATATGGTGGTTCAGGCATGGCCGCTCTTTCCCGATATCTCTTGGAAAGGTCTTGTTGCAGGTAGGCAGATGCAGCGCCGCCTTAATCGCGTCCAAAGCGGACCGGGTTTCGAACCGCATCCCATAGGGTCCGAAATACCGCGCCTTGTCATCGGACACCCGGCTGACAATGGAAAACTTAGGATACGCCTCCCGGCTCAGCCGCACGAAGGGATACCCCTTATCGTCCTTCAACAGAATATTGTACCGGGGCATATACTGCTTAATAAGCGCGTTTTCCAGCACCAGCGCCTCGAACTCGCTGCCCACAATGATGGTATCAAAGGTATCCACCAGCCCTACCATGGTATGGGTTTTCAGGTTGTGCCCCCGCCCCGCCTGGAAATACTGGCTCACCCGGTTTTTCAATTTTTTCGCCTTGCCCACATAGATGACCTCTCCGTCCTTCGCGTGCATCAGGTACACGCCGGGAGCCAGGGGCAGGCTGTTGGCTTTTTCCAGCAGTTCTTCTTTCGTCATTGGCCGTCCTTTCCAGGCGCCAGCAGTTTTTCAATATTTCCCCAGGCGATCCTGTCTATTTCCTCACCGGTAAAATCCATCTGGTCCAGAAGATCGAAATAGGCGTCATACTCCCCCTGCGGGAAATCCGTGCCGAAGATCAGCCGCTCCGGACCGAAAGCCCGGAGAATGCGGTTGGCCTGCTCCACGCCGTACAGTCCCGCCAGCTCCGGCAAAACAAACGACATATCCGCCCACGTACACCCGGAAACGGCGTCCTGCCACTTCATCCCGCCCAGATGGGCGGTAATAATGTCCAGATCGGGAAAGATCTGGATCATCCGGTTGATCTTATCCGGGGCGCAGTTGTCATGGAACCCCAACCGGCAGGGGTTCGCGTGGAACATCACCGGTACCCCCAGTTCCGCCGCCTTCCGCAGCACCGGCACCAGGCGCAGATCGTCTGCGTCCATGTGCAGGTTGGTAGGATGGATTTTCAGCCCGGACAGGCCGTATTCCGTCACCGCCTTCTCTAAAATATACGGCGTCTGCTCGATAAAATACGCTCCGCTGGCCGTCACGTCCGCAAAGGCCCAAAACCGGTCCGGGTGTTCCCGCACCAGCTTCCCCAAAAACCGGTTCGTCTCATTGGGGTCCTGATCATACAGGTACTGGTCATTGGCGGGCAGCAGCAGCGCCCGTTCGATGCCATACCGGTCCATCCGCCGCAAATAATCGTCCACGCCGCACCCGGCCCAGGGCGCGCCGGGCCCCTCATTGGACAGGAACTGCGCCGTCCGCTCATCCGGCAGCACATGGACATGGGCGTCAAATTTTTTACAGCTCCTCCAGCTCATCGAACCCCTCCATTCAAAAGTCATGCAGTCAAAAAGGCAGAAAAAGACTGCTTCGTCACCGAAACAGTCTTTCATCCGCTGTGTAAAAGCTTGCCTTACTCGCCGAACTCGCCGGAACGGACCAGCTCCGCCAGGGCTTCAACGGCCTCCTTCTCATCGGAGCCGTCAGCGATCAGCGTAATGGTGGTGCCCTTCACGATGCCCAGGGACAATACGCCCAGCAGGCTCTTGGCATTCACCCGGCGCTCGTCCTTCTCGACCCAGATGCCGCTTTTGAACTCGTTGGCCTTGCGGATGAAATAGGTGGCAGGCCGCGCATGCAGGCCAACCTCGTTGTTGATGGTGACTTCCTGAGTATACATAGACCTATTATCTCCTCTTCAATCTCAATCTGCATATACCGAACCACGGGTCCAGGATTAGGATAAATATATGTTAGCAAATTTCCATGTCCGCGTCAACGGCACATTCCACAAAATTGTCCGTCCGCAAAAGAGCTTTGCACACCGATTTGTGGGAAATTTTACGAAAGAGCCGCCTTTCCTCCGGGCGGCGCTCCCTGCGATGGTAAGCATTCCCACCCTGACGGGAGCTTATGCCTTCCGCCCTTCATTTTATGCGGCGGGAGGAAAACGGTTCCCCTCCCGCCGCGCATTTGCTATTGTTTCAGCTCCACCACGGTGACGCCGTCCTCCCCCTCGCCGTACCGGCCCAGGCGGAAGGATTTTACGGACGGGTGGCGTTTGAGCTGCTGGTGCACCGCCTTGCGCAGGGCCCCGGTGCCCTTGCCGTGGATGATGGTAACGATATTCAGCTTGCCCACAACGGCGTTGTCAATAAACCGCTCCACCTGCAAGTCCGCCTCATCGGTCATAAGCCCCCGGATGTCCAGCTCGTTCACCGCCGCCCTTGCGCCCGCCAGCCGGACGGTGGCCGCGGCCCGTTTCTTCGCCTCCCGCTTGGCCAGGGTCTCGGCGTCCTCGATAAGCCGTACCTCCTTGGCCTTGACGGTCAGCTTCATGTTCCCCGCCAGCAGCTGGAGCTTTTCGCCGTTCACGGCGGTGACCACGGCCTGCTTCCTGGTGCCGCCCAGCTCCACCAGATCGCCCTCCCGGATAGGGCGGCTGGGGGCGGGGATGGGCTCCTTCTCCTCCTCGAAGTGGAGCTCCTCCTCCATCTGGTTCAGCTTTCCCCGGATGGCGGCACGGGCATCGTTGACGTTCTGCCAGCTGGCGGCCTTCTCCTGCTGCCTGCGCAGCTCGGCCAGCTCCTCGAAGATGGCGTCCGCCTGGGCCCTCGCTTCCCGGACGATCCGCCTTGCCTCGGCTTCGCCCCGGGTGCGGGCGTTCTCCTTGGCCCGCTCCATCTGCTCCCGGAACTCGTGGGCACGCTTCGCATCGGCCTCCCGCTGGGTGCGCAGGCGTTCCGCCTCGGTCTGGTCCTTCTCCAGCCGCTGGCGCTTCTCCTCCAGCTGGGTCAGCACGTCCTCGAAACGGATGGACTCGCTGTCCATCTGGGCCTTGGCCGTCTCGATCACGGCGGGGTCCAGCCCCAGCCGCTGGGAGATGGCAAAGGCGTTGGACTTGCCCGGGATGCCGATCAGCAGCTTGTAAGTAGGCCGCAGGGTCTCCACATCGAACTCACAGCTGGCGTTTTCAACACCCTGCGTAGTCATGGCGAAGGTTTTCAACTCCGCGTAATGGGTGGTGGCGGCGATCTTACCTCCCTTGTCCCGGACGTGCTGGATGATGGCGATGGCCAGGGCCGCGCCCTCGATGGGGTCCGTGCCCGCCCCCAGCTCATCGAAGAGGATCAGGCTGTGGCCGTCCGCCTCCTCCAGAATCTTCACAATATTCACCATATGGGCGGAGAAGGTAGACAGGCTCTGTTCAATGCTCTGCTCATCGCCGATATCCGCCAGCACCCGGTCGAACACGCTCACCGCGCTGCCGGAAGCCGCGGGGATATGCAGCCCGCACTGGGCCATAAGGGTCAGCAGCCCCAGGGTTTTCAGGCTGACGGTCTTACCGCCTGTGTTCGGCCCGGTAATGACCAGCGTATCAAATTTCTGCCCCAGCTCGATGGTAATAGGCACCGCCTTGCCGCTGTCCAGCAGCGGATGCCGCGCGCTGCGCAGATAGATGCTGCCATTGCGACGGATCTCCGGCCTGGCAGCGTCCATCTTATAGCTGAGCTGTCCCCGTGCAAAGATCATATCCAGCCGCACCAGCATGTCGTAGTCGGAGAGGATGTCATTGTGGCACCCCGCCGCCTCTGCGGACAGCGCCCGGAGGATCCGTTCGATCTCCTTTTTCTCCTTGGCCTCCAGTTCTTTCAGCTCATTGTTGGCCTGCACCACCCCCATAGGCTCCACGAAGATGGTGGCCCCGCTGGAAGAAACGTCGTGGACCAGCCCCGGCATACTGCCCCGGAACTCCGCCTTCACAGGCACCACGAACCGCCCGTCCCGCTGGGTGATGATGGCCTCTTGCAGCACCTTGCTGTAGCTCTGGGAGGAGATAATTTTCTGAAGGATCTGCCGCCCCTTGGACGCCGCGACCCGGATATGCCGCCGGATGTCCGCCAATTCGGGGCTTGCGTTGTCGGCAATAACGTCCTCCTCCAGGATAGAGGTAAAAATCTTCTCCTCCAGGAACCTGTTCCCCCGCAGTGCGCAGAAGAGGTAGTCAATCGCGGACTTCTCCCCATCGTCGTTGAAGTAGTCCCGCACCCGCCGCGCGCACCGCAGCACGCCCGCGATGTCCAGCAGCTCCCTGGTATTCAGCGCGCCGCCGTGGTCCGCCCGGTACAAGCTCTCCGCCACCGGTTTGATGCCGGAGAAGGCGGGACTGCCCTTGAGCCCGATCATATCCCGGGCAGCGTCCGTCTCGTCCTGCAAGCGCTTCACATCGTCCACGTCCGTCTGGGGGACGATGGCCAGGGTTTTCTCCCTGGACTCCGCGCTGTTGGTCTGTTCCGACAGCATTTTCAGCACCGCCGGAAGCTCTAAAGTCCGTATGGATTTGTCAAAAAGTTCGCTCATATTCTTTCTCCAAAAACAGCCGGAGCCGCATTGCTGCGGCCCCGTAGTTTTCCCGTTCAGAGAAGAAAGACGGCTTTGGCCGGAGCGCTTTTCACCTCAAAGCCATCTTTCCTAACTCTACGTTTATTATAGCCGCATTATTCCTTTTTGTAAAGATGATTTCAGTTCCTCTTATTGCGTGATTTCCTTTACTGTAACATCGAAGACCGAGAACAACCGCTCTATAGACGCCTCCGGGTTCTCCCAGTCGGCATCGTATAAAACGAACATACCTGTTGCGGACACAGCGCCATCTTCTCCAGGAGTAAATGAGACAGCTACAGGAACAGCATCCTCATACGTATACAAATAAATCTCATCTTCCTCTAATTCCTGGCTTACAAATACTTTTTGCGCTGTACATACGCTGGCAGCCGCAAGCGTCTCTACTCCGCCCAGTGAATTGATCTGGCTGAATATGGCGGTATTGGCTCTGGATTTCAGATTTTCCTGTAGTGAGGCTGACATTCCGCTTAAATCCATTTCCGCCAAATTCAAAACCGCATCTGCGGAAACTGTGATCCTGTACACCGCCTCAGGCTGCGAAAAATCGCCCTGTCCAGCCTGGCGCAGGATGGAGTAGATATTTGTGTCAGCAGCCAAAGACGTGATGTACACTTCATTGTTTGCCATCTCCTCCAACAGGGAAACCAATTCCAGGCCCTGCTCATACGGCGATTTAACCTCTGCCGGACCGCCGCACGCTGCCAGCAGCACAAGCAGAACCGCCATAAACATTCCCAAAAAATTTCTTGCGACCCGCTTCATAACCATCTCTCCTTTTATTACAAATTACTCTCCCAAAGAGCGCAGCCCCTTATAGAAGTCCAGCGTCCCGAACCCCCGCTCCAGCACGGCGTGGACGTAAGCCTCGCCCGCGTCCCCCAGCTTTTTCAGGTCCGCGTCCGCCAAAGAGAAGCTGTAAAGCCGCTTGGGGTCCCCGTACAGCACCCGCCGCATTGCCGCCAGCGCACCGGGGGACAGAGGCATAGCCAGCCCCCGCTCCCCCTTGCCGCACTTCCCGCAGCAGACCACGCCCTCCCGCACGTCCAGCGCCGGGTCCTCCGGCTCCGGGTTCCCGCAGTAGGCGCAGGCGTCCGCCAGGGGCTCGAATCCGGCAAGGCTCATCAATTTCAGCTCGAACGCGGCCTTCACCAGCGCCGGTTGTTTTTTCAGATTCCCCAGCGCGTACAGCGCGTTGAGCAGCAGGGATAAAATCTCCCCGCTCTCCACGCCCTCCAGCGCCGCCGCCTCCGTCAGCTCGGCGAAGTAGCTGGCGAGGCTCAGCAGCCCGATGTCCTTCCTCACCCCCTCGAACAGCTCGATGGTGTTCCCCTCGCCGAGGTACTGCCACCCGCGGCTCTCGCTGAGGGTCAGCTCGGAGTACGCCAGAAGCTGGGTACACGCCGTCACCCGGCTTTTCCGGCTTCTGGCCCCTTTCGCCACCACCGGGAGCTTTCCTCCGGAGGTCAGGACGGTCAAAATTTTGTCGCTCTCCTTGGTGTCCACCGCCCGCAGGACGATGCCCTTTACAACGGTCCTTTCCCGCGCCATGTCACGTCCCCTATGTAGCGCGCCCGGGCTACCGGGTGCGCTGTTCCTGTTCCTCGTCCCGCTCCTCGTCCTCATGCCTGCGCAGCAGGTACGCCTCCGGCAGTCCGGTATTCCAGAACAGGTCCCAATATCCATCCTCCATCGCTGCAATCCTCCCGCCCTTATGTTTGGCAGGAAAGTTGTCGCTATCCGTGGAAAGAAGTGGTTAAACCAGCTTTTTTACCATAAAAAGGAAGTCCGCATAGCTCCCGTCCCTGTATTTGAAGGCGTGGGGGATGGTCCCGGTGGTTTCAAAACCCAGCTTTTTATAAAGCCCAACCGCCGGGGCGTTTGCAGAAACCACGTCCAGCTCCGCCTGCTCGTACCCGGCAATTTTCGCATAATGCAGGATTTCACTCAGCAGCGCCGTTCCGACGCCCATGCCGCAGAATTTCTGGTACAGGGATATCCCAATCAGACACCGGTGCCGGGTACGGCTCCGCTCCCTTACAGGGGCGAAAGAACAGCTCCCCGCGAAATCGCCGTCCACTTCCGCCAGCAGGTGCAGGGCCCGAGGGTCCTCCCGGTTTTTCCGGATAAACTCCTGTTCCTCCTCCAGCGTTATGGCAATCTCCTCCGGCTCCCGCACGAAATTGCGGGTTTCTCCAGAGGTGATTTTCAGATAGTCAATCAGCATCTCCGCATCGCGTTCTTCCGCGCGGCGCAGGAGGCAGGTTTTCCCGTTTTTCAACAGGACAGTTTTATTTGTATACTCCATTGCTTGCTCCTCCGGATCAAACCAGTTTTTTCACCATCAGCAGGAAGTCCGCATAGCTCCCGTCCTTGTACTTGAACGCCCAGGGCAGAGTCCCCGTGACTTGGAAGCCCAGCTTCTTATACAGCCTGACCGCCGCCTCATTGGTGGATACCACCTCCAGCTCCACCTGCTCATATCCGGCGGTCCTGGCGGCGGCCAGCAGCTCCTCCAGCAGCACGGTCCCAACGCCCATGCCCCAGAAGGCACGGTACAATCCAACGCCTATCCCACATCTGTGGCGGAACCGGGCCCGGTCCTTTACGCAGCTGAAGTTTGCGTTCCCGGCGTGTACGCCGTCCACCTCCGCCAGCAGCAGGATATTTCTTTCCGCCGCATTCATGTTCCGGATGATCTCCCTCTCCTGCTCCAGGGTAAAGGAGGCTTCTTCCGGCTCCCGCCCCAGAAAGGGCGTCTCCTCCGCCGTCACATTCACATATTCAATCATCCGCTCCGCATCCGCCTCCTCCGTCCGGCGAATGACGCAGGTTTTCCCGTTTTTCAGCAGGAATTCTTTGCTAGCATATTCCATTTTTTCTCCTTACGGTCAGTCCAGCCGTTTTACCATCAGCAGGAAATCCGCATAACTCCCGTCCCCGTACTTCAAGGCGCGGGGCATGGTCCCGACCGCGTCAAATCCCAGCTTCTTATAAAGTCCAATAGCCGGGGTGTTGGCAGAGACCACCTCCAGCTCCGCCTGCTCGTATCCTGCGGCCCTGGCGGCGCCCAGCACCTCCCTCAACAGCGCGGTCCCAATGCCCAGCCCCCAGAATTTCCTGTAAAGGGTAATATCGACACAGCACCGGTGGCGCAGGCGGGTCTGGGTGTTGTTGGCGTACACAATGGACACCCCCGCCAATTCCCCGTCCACCTCCGCCAGCAGCCGCAGGCGGTCAGCAGACGCGTTCCACCGTTCGATCCGCTTCGCCTGCTGCTCCGCCGTCCAGTCGATATCCTCCGGCCCCGATACCAGGTAGGGCGTCTCGCCGCTGGTCTCCTTCTGATAGCGCAGAAGCCGCTCCGCGTCCGCCTCCTCCGCCCGGCGGATGACGCAGCTCTTCCCGTTCTTCAGCAAAACCGTCTTTTCCTGATAATCCATCGTATTTCCGACCTCTTTCTCTACTGCTCGTCATACCCGAAGGACCGGATATAATTGACGTTATCCCGCCAGTTTTCCTTGACCTTGACCCAAGTCTCCATATAGACCTTGGTCCCCATAAACCGCTCGATGTCCTCCCGTGCGTGGGAGGCGATTTTTTTCAGCATCGCGCCGTTTTTCCCGATAATAATACCCTTGTGGCTGGCCTTCTCGCAGTAGATGGTCACGTCCAGATCAATGACCCCGGAATCCCGCTCGGAGAACTTGGTCACCTCGATAGCGGTGCCATGGGGGACCTCCTTGTCCAGATTGCGAAGCAGCTTTTCCCGCACGATCTCCGCCACCACCTGCCGTTCCGGCTGGTCGGTGGTCATGCCGTCGGGGAACAGCTGGGGGCCCTCCCCGGCGTACTTCTCCAGCTGCTCCATCAGCTCCTCCAGCCCGTCCTTCTCCTGGGCGGAAATGGGGATGATGGCATCGAACTCATAAGCCGCGCTGTATACCGCCATAACGTCCAACAGCTGGGCCTTCTCCACGGTGTCGATCTTGTTGATGACCAGCACGGCGGGGAGTTTTTCCTCCCTGATGCGGTCAATGAGGGCCTGCTCCGGGGAACCCACCTTGGCGATAGGCTCCACCATGAGGCACACCGCCTCCACGTCCGCCACGGAGTCCCTGACCACCTTCACCATATAGTCCCCCAGCCGGGTCCGGGCCTTGTGGAAACCGGGAGTATCCAGAAAGACAAACTGAGTCTCCCCCCGGTTCACCACGCCGCAGATGCGGTTGCGGGTGGTCTGGGGCTTAGGGGAGACGATGGCGATTTTCTCCCCCACCAGGGCGTTGGTCAGGGTGGACTTGCCCACGTTGGGCCGTCCGGCGATGGTAATCATTGCAGTTTTCTTGATCTCGTTCATTTACAGGTAATCCTCAACTTTCTAAAATTTTCCGGCATTGAGCAATTTGCCGGATGTTTTTTGCAATAACCCGAAATGCTCCGCCAAAATATGCAGCACTTCCTCCCGGGTGTCGCTCTCAAAATCCGTGCGCGTGTACGTAAAAAAGCCGGTATGCTGCCAGTCGGTCTCTTCCGGCGGACAGTAATGCATCCACGAATCGAAATTTTTCCGCGTGGCCTCCGGGTCCTTACACAGGCTGATCTGCTCCAGCATGAACTGCTTCTCCGGATCGTCCCGCTCAAAAAACCGGGCCGCGCAGATATCCGGCGGGTCGCAGAGCATGATGGCTACATGACCGTAATCCGAAATCTCCCGCAGGATGTCCACCGGGATGTTGGTATCCACGATGATCTTCTTCCCCTGTGCGGACAGCCGGATAAGCTCCAATATCTCGATCTCCGCAGCCTCCCGGGCGACCTGCTCTGTCCAGTTCCAGTGCTCCTCCGGCGTCATGTTCAGCCACTCTTCCCAGCCGCTCATGGTGTCGAAATAGCACAGCCCGGGCTGCTTCCACCGGGAGAGTTTTTCCCGTGGGAATACATCATTGTAATTCTCCCCACAGTGGATCATGTCATACCGCTGGGCCAGCATCCTTACCATGGTGGATTTCCCGGCACAGCTGTGCCCGGTGATAAAATATGCATTCTGCAAATAGTGCTTGATCAAATTATCGCTGATCTGCAGTTTCATAAAAAGTTTCTCCTGTTATTCTCCAGTGTACCCCAGGCTGCTCCAGCGGTCCGCAATATCAAACCAGTCGTTGCCCTCGTACCGGAAAACCTCCTGCATCTCCCCATTGATCCGGTCAGTGACGGAGACATAGTGGCTGTTCATATCCTCCCAGTCCTCAAAATCCAACTTGATATGCCGCACCTCGGTCAGCACCCCATCGATCCATTGGTAAAAGGAGTGATCCCCTTGGGCACCCGCCGCGCCGCCCCGGATGTAGCACTCGATCTTCTCATCTACCCAGTCCACATAAGGCGAAGGCAGCTCGTCAAAGGCTGGTTCCGCCTGATACTGCCCTGTGGCTTCGTCCCACAGCCATACGTGGAAAAACTGAGGCTGCATTCCCCGGCTGTAGCAAAAACCGAAATCGTCCTGTCCGTCAAAGTTGAAATCCTGGACTGTCACCAACGCTTCGGAGTTGGGTTCATAGGCATCTCCTCTTACGCTCACCATCTGGTCGAAGTCCTCACAGTCCTCCATGAGGATCGTTTGCACTGGCGCGCTAAGATCATCCTCTGCCCACACGGTCAGCGTCAGTCCCTCCTCTGTCCGTTCTGTGGTAATGATGTGCCCGTTGGGCCAGTGATTGACGTAGAACAAAAAATGGGACGGGTCCGTCAGCCATTGGACAACATCCTGCGCAGTTGGGGGAGGCGTTGGTTCATTGATGGGTTCCGGTTCGGTCGGAGATGCAGAATTTCCACAGCCGTTCAGCAACAGCAAAGCCGCCAGAAGCAAAATCCATCTTTTCACCGCTCAATCCCCAGCTCCGCCATAATAGCGTCCTCTCTGGCCCGCATCTGCGCCTTCTGGGGCCCCTCGTCCAGATGGTCGTACCCCAGCAGATGCAGAACGGAGTGTACCACCAGATACGCCAGTTCCCGCCTGTTGGAGTGCCCGTACTCCTTCGCCTGGGCCTGGACCCGCTCCATGGAGATCATCATGTCCCCCAGAGGGATCAGCCCCGTGGCGGGGTCCGCGTCCTCCTCCCCCGGAAGCTCCCCCGGCGTCAGGTCGAACATGGGAAAGCTCAGCACGTCCGTGGGCCTGTCCACATTCCGCATATCCAGATTAACCTGGTGAATCCTGGTATCATTTGTGATCCGCACGTCCACCTCGCAGGGGAAATCCACGCCCTCCGCTGACAAAGCAGTACGGATCACTTTTCGCACAAATGCCCGCAGGCCCTCGTTGATTCCCGGCACATCCGCCGTCACAGGGATATAATGCCGCTTCGCCATTCTCTATCTCTTCTTTCCCTTGTTATAGTAGTCGTCATAGGCCTTAATGATCCGCTGGACCATCACATGCCGCACCACGTCCTGGTCCGTCAGCTCGCAGATGCCAATGCCCTCCACGTTCTTCAGCACCCGCACCGCCTCCTTCAGCCCCGAGGTCTTGTCCGCCGGGAGGTCGATCTGGGTCACGTCACCGGTAATGACCACCTTCGATCCAAACCCCATACGGGTAAGGAACATCTTCATCTGTTCCCTGCTGGTATTCTGGGCCTCATCGAGGATAATAAAGCTGTCGTCCAGCGTCCGCCCGCGCATATACGCCAGCGGCGCGACCTCAATATTCCCCCGCTCCAGATACTTCTGGTACGTCTCCGCCCCCAGCATGTCGAAGAGGGCGTCATACAGGGGCCTCAGATAGGGGTCGACTTTAGACTGCAAATCCCCCGGCAGGAACCCCAGCCGTTCCCCCGCCTCCACGGCGGGGCGCGTCAGGATGATCCGATTGATCTGCTTGTCCCGGAACGCGGCCACGGCGGCGGCAACCGCCAGATAGGTTTTGCCCGTACCGGCGGGCCCCACGCCGATGGTAACGGTGTTTTTCTGCACCGATTCAATATACTTCTTTTGGCCGATGGTCTTAGCCTTCACGGGCCTGCCCTTGGAGGTGATGCAGATGACATCCGCCGTCAGCTCCGCGGCCTTGTCCGCCTGCCCCGACCGCGCCAGCCCGATCACATACCGCACGGTCTGCTGCCCGATATTCTCCCCCTTGCTGGCCAGGGTCAGCAGGGCATGAATGGCCTTAGCGGCCAGCATAGTGTCCTCCGGCTCACCGGCAATACGCAGTTCGCCTTCCCGGTTAGTAACTACCACATGGAATTCCGCCTCGATAAGGCGGATATTTTCATCGAAGGAGCCAAAAATACTGGCCGCTTCTTCCAATCTTTCGATCTCTATCCTTTGTTCCAAACTGTTTCAACTTCTTTCCTGTAGAATCTTTTGTAACCCGTCCATCGATGGGATCGTATACATCTGTCCGTGATCCGGCCTCCGCCCGTCCCGGTCGATCAGCACGGACACCGCCCCCGCGTTCCTGGCGCAGAGCACGTCCTTCTCCTCGTTCCCCACGAACACCAGCTCCCGGACGTCCGCCTGGAACCGCTGGGCGATGTAGACCAGCCCCCTGCCGTCCGGCTTCCGCCAGCCGGTGTCCCGGCTGGTCAGGGGCAGGTCGATATACGCCGCGAGGTCCCGGATATCCTCCAGCGCCGTCTCGCTGTCCTCGCCGTAGGCCACGTCCGACAGCGTGGCCGTCCGGACCCCCGCCCGCTTCAATTCCGCCAGCGCCCCCGGCACATCCGGATAGGGCCTGGGATCATTGCGTTTGAAAAAGGCGAAAAATTCCCGCTTCACCCTGTCCCTGGGTCCCTCCGGGCGGTGCCAGGCGTCCAGGATCTCCTGGAAAATTTCATCCGCGCTGACCTCCTTCGTCCTGGGGCAGAGGCGGGTGTTGTACCGCCTGAGCACCGCAATGGCGCTGAGAAGATCCTCCTCCGACAACCCCAGCGCGCAGGCCCGGTCCGCCCGCTCCAGGGCGGGACGGTACAGCGCCGCCCAGCTGAGGGGATTCCCATAGTCGATCAGCGTCTCTCCGATATCGAATACGACCACAGCCGCCATAGCCGCCGCCCCCTGTGCCATTATTCCGTAGGCGTTTCCACCAGCCGCCCGATCTGCTCCTCGCACTCCGCCGACAGCGTCACCAGCAGGTCGCCGTCCACCACCTCGCTGGTAAGCTCCCGGCTGAGGACTTCGCCCTCCTCCACATATCCGTCCAGCCTGGCCGTCAGCACCATATCCGCCAAAGCTAGGGCCTCCTCCTGGCTTCGTTCCCGCTCAACGGTTTCATAGTACCGCAGCATCTCCGTCACCATAGTCACCGGCAGCGCCACGCCTCCGGGCAGCTCCCATTCGTCCCATGTAGTTATTTTATCACAAGCATCCCCTAAAATGCTACTGCTAAAATAGAGATTCCACCGTTTTTTTCCAACCAGAACCGCCCTTCTGACTTTCTCCACACCGGTATAAGCCTTTTCCTGCACAGTCAAAGGCACCCGGCACTGCAAATGGTACCACGTCCGCCCATAGACTTTCCCCATTCCCCGCAGGTATCGGATCCCGGTAACATTATCCTGCACCACTCCGGAGATCAGCAGCTGCCCTTCCTCCACGGTAGTTCCCGGCAGCACCATTTTCTGTCCATCCCAGGGCTGGATAGCGGTAATAAGCGCGTCTTTGGCGGCCACGGTGTTGCCGGGCTCCCGTTTGCTGATGATCTCGGGGGCGGGGATCCTCTCCCGCACCTGGACGTAGGCACGGCATCCCCGGACATTGACGGCAATGTAGCTCAACTCCGGAATCTCCAGCAGCACGTAATTACGCAGCTGAGAGGAATCCACATTGAAACCATAGGTCCCGAAGCCCACGCCGCATTTGTCCAGCGCGCGCAGGATCTCCTGCTGTGAGACTGTCTCATTGCCCTCTATTTCAAAATCCCAAATAAAGAAGGAACCCCAAAACAGCAGCGCCACACAGGCTCCCAGCGTCACCCACAATCCGTATCTGTGCCGGATGCGCCCCAAAAAGAAGGGCGTGCCCCTCCATCCTACGGCGGTCATGTCGCAGTCAATGCGCCTGCTCAACCGCCGCAGCCGTTTCCAGTCCCGGCGGTTCATCGTGAAGGTAAATTCCACCGGCGAGGTCCATCTCAAATCCCAGAACACGATGCCGTACTCGGCACAGAGGTTCAGTACCCGCTCGGGGAAACCGCTCTCCACTCTGCCGGTGACCTCGCCCTTAACCAGATTTACCAGATGCTTCAGCATATTATTTCACCCATTCCACCCTTGAGATGGTTCCTTTGATCCGGAGCTGGTCGCCGGTCATGCTCATCAGCTCCAGATGCTCCCCGTAGACCCGGACAATGCCCTTTTCTCCGTTGATGTCGATCTCCTCTCCGCTGTAGGAGAGGATTCCTTTATGGCGCTCCATATAGAAATGGGTATTTCCCACCACCTCGATATGGGGCAGGCCCGCCACCAGATCCGGCGGCAGATCGAAGAGCTCCGCCGCTTCATCCAAAAAGTTCTTTTTGAACAACTCCATTGTTGACCTCCAGAAATTTCTCCGCCGCCGCTGCCAATCTTGTTTTAGATTCGCCCCTCGCCGGGGCGGGGGCATTCTTTTCCCTTGTGGGAAAAGAACCAAAAGCACCCTCAAGGGACT
>CAMWTG010000028.1 GCA_947177115.1 uncultured Clostridia bacterium | reverse complement strand
GTGCGTGATCTTCGCAAACGCGCTGGACAACGCGATCAACGCCTGCCGTTCCGGCGAAGGGGAGCAGTCCATCCGCATTTCCGGACAGCGGCAGGGGGATTTCTATATGCTGACGTTTGAGAACACCTGTGGCCGCGAGCCGCTTCCCCCGGCGGGGACCGGACTTTCCAACATCCGGTCAGCGGCGGAGAAATATCGCGGAGCGGTGCTGACGGAGAAGGAAGGACGGCAATTTTCGCTGCATGTGCTGCTGAACATTTCGTGACATCCAGATCGCCATTCAATGCAAAACCCTTGCAGCCGGGCCTGCTGACCGTTAGACTGGACAAAGGCAGGGACGTTCTGCCGCAAGTCTGTCAGACAGAAAGGAGCGTTGCGCATGAATGTGCAGATGATGGAAGGGCTTCTCGGTGCAAGTACGAATATCAGAATGTCGGGTACGCCAATGAGCGTATACCGGCAGGCCAGCGCCGGGGGCGACACGGAAAAAATGCAGCGGGCGCTGGGGTATACCGGCGAATGTACGGAGAAAGCGGTCAAATACCAGGAGAAGCTGGACAAGGGTATGGAGGCGGAGGCAAAGGCTGAGCGGGAGAAGGCGAAGCTGGAGCAGGACGCCGCCATCGAAAGGCGCAGAGAGGAGCGCAAAAAAGCGGAGGAAGGGACCGGGACGGACCGCCCCCGGGATACCGATATGGTCCAGATCAGCGAAGCGGCGAAAGCAGCTCTGAAGGATAAGCCTGTCGAGGCAGCGGAACTGGCTGACAGCGATCCCGTTATTTATACGGAGACTGGCGAGGCTGCTGCCGCTCCGGCGGAGTCTGAACCTACCATTTCATTTACGGCGTAAAATTTTTCAAGGAGGCATGAGCGATGGTACCGATTTCTGGTGTGAGCACCGGCGCAGCCCAACCCTTGACAGCGGCTGAGAAGGTGCTTGGCGCACCCAAGGTCCAAAAGCCCGAGGAGGAGACCCAGGGCCGGCCCTTGAAGCCCGTGATGGATGAATACGTTCCGGAGGAGCCGCAGGAGCCGTCCGGCCGCTACTGGATGGGTAAGGACGAGGACGGCCAGCCCAAGATTTACTTCGATGATCCGGAGCGGGCGGCGGATGCCCCCAAAGGGACAGAGGCTGCCCCCAATGCCAAGAAGCCAGACGCAGACATTCCCAAGGCAGAGGATCCTGAGCAGGACAAGGGGGCAAAGGGTCCAGAAAAAAAGGGCGGCGAAAAAGAGAAATGTGATACCGGCAAGGTGGATCGAGAGATCGAAAAGCTGAAAAAGAAGCAGAAAGAACTGGAGCAGCGGCTCAATACCGAGACTGACGAGACCAAGATTAAGGAGCTGGAGCGTCAGCTGGCACAGGTGGAACGGGAATTGAAGCAGAAGGACAGCGATGCATACCGGAAACAGCACAGCACATTTACACGGCTTTCTTAATAACTGAAAAACGGCGGTCTTGAGAGATCAATACCGCCGTTTTTATGCTTATAATGCAGGAGGAAAACAGTGGAAGATTTGAAAATATTATTTGCGTATTTCAAAGAGCACAAAAAGGGGATCCTTGTCATCATCATGGCAGCTATTATAGGCGCGGCCTTCGGAGTGACGGCTTTTCATAACGGATGGCTTGGATGAAAAGCGAACGTAGGAAAATCTTAAGAAATTTCATAGGAAAAGAAGAGGAAAAAACGGAATTGTCATGCTATAATGACGGTGGACTTTTTATCGGGAGGAAAAATGGGGCCGGATCGTGTCGGGTTACGCGGTCGTATATACGGTGATAACGCTGCTGAACAGCGTTTTATACCTTGGCAGAGGTATTTATGAAGACCCAAGCGGCAATTGGCATGAATTGGACAGGGCTATGATCCTCTTGATCGGTGTTGCAGCATTTGAGCTGTATACCAGTCTGCCTGCCAAGCTGTTGCTTTTCAGATACATGATTACGTACATTCCATCTCAGCTGCTGGCGTTTGGTTACATCGGTTTTACCGGGTTGAGGGAACCATTGGCGGAAACAGCATATAGGGATATCTGGATCAACTTTACGGGGCTTTTTATCGTGCTGTGCGTTATTGACACCATTATTGGTATTTGCAGGAAGAAACAAAACCAGGAGGACAGATGCTGTGGGCAATCCTAAACCGCAGATAAGAACATACCTGCTTTTCGTAGAAGGCATCTGCTTCTTACTGGGTATAACGGCAGGCTTTACGGGAAATTCCGATGGAAATATTGCGTATCAGATTTTGCAAAAAGGATTTACGGCGTTTCCCGTTATCGCTGCCGTTATGACAAGACGCATTACAAAGGATGCAGCGGAATGGCACATTTCCCTGAAGGTTTGGAAAAATCCGCTGCTATGGCTCTTTTGTGCAGTTGTTCCCAATATCCTGATTACAATCTGCCTTTGATTTACCTCGGTTTTAACTACAGTGCGGAAAATCCGAGAGCGCCATGGAGCAATATGCTTATGATGATGGCGGTCTGTATGACAATAGGCAGTATCTGTGCCTGCGTTATGGTAATAAGCAATAACGTCACGTACTGCGCTATCATACATGGAGTAGTGAATGTAATAGGTGAAATCCCGGTTTTTCTCTCTGTGACCCATAAAAGCGGACTGTTAGGCCCCAATCCAACGGGACTCATTGGGATGTTCGGGCTGATCGTTTGTGCAGTGATTATGTTCCTGCGGCTGCCGAAACAGGAAGGACAACAGATTTGATTTTCGAAAAAAGCGTCCCCGCTTTGAAATACCAAACGGGGACGAATCAAAATGTATGGGGGAAATTTATGAAAGCGGCAAAGGGATCGAGGAATCCGAAATGAATTTGAAGTATATGCAGGCGGACGACAAAGAGTTTGTAATGAGAATTGATCCGCATGTAAAAGAGCTGCAATTTGAACAGCGTGTATATACAAAAACAGGATATATCATATGGGAGAACGGCGAACGCGCAGGACTTATGCATTATTCTGTTTTGTGGGGTAATCTGCCCTTTCTTAACCTTATTTATGTGGAAAAAATGCATAGAAAAAAGGGAATTGCAACAAAAGCAATGCGGGCATGGGAAGAAGATATGAGGGAGCAAGGCTATCAAATGGTTCTCATATCAACGCAGGTGGATGAAGATGCCCAGCACCTATATAGGAAGTTAGGGTATATTGAATGCGGAGCTCTTTTGCTGAACAGTACACCGCTTGAGCAGCCAATGGAAATGTTCATGAGAAAGATACTTTAAATATCTTAAAAGGATAATAACATGAGTATCCATATTTTAGTAGCAGATGATGAAAAAGAATTGGCTGATGTGATAGGGTTTTACCTTACCAACGATGGCTATACGGTCCACAAGTGCTATACCGGCGCGGAGGCTCTGGACTGCATTGCGCACACAGAGCTGGATTTGGCGATTTTGGACATTATGCTTCCTGACGCGGATGGGCTTCAAATCTGCCGGAAAATCCGAGAGAAGTTTTATTATCCTATCATCATGCTCACGGCCAGGGCGGCAGACGGAGATAAGATCATGGGTCTGACCATCGGAGCAGATGATTATATCACCAAACCATTTAACCCGCTGGAGGTTGTGGCGAGAGTAAAGACGCAGCTGCGGCGGTACAGACATTATAATCATTCCGATACCAAGCAGGAAAAACCGATGCATGAATACGATATTCGGGGGCTCACCATCAACAAAGATAGCCACAAGTGCGCTCTGTTTGGAAAAGAATTGCAGCTGACTCCCATAGAGTTTTCCATCCTGTGGTATCTCTGTGAGCGGCAGGGAATTGTCATTCCATCCGAAGAGCTTTTTGAAGCGGTGTGGGGCGAGAAGTTCCTGAAAAACAACAATACCGTCATGGCCCACATTGGACGGCTGCGGGAGAAAATGGATGAGCCTGCCCGAAGTCCCAGATTCATCAAAACGGTATGGGGGGTTGGCTACACCATTGAAAAATAAAGCTGACAAGGATTTCCGCCAGCTCCAGGGAGGCATTTTCCTTCGGACGATCGCTATGCTGGCTGCCGCTGCTGCCGTGGTCTGTCTGGGGTATACCGTCCTGCTTCGCGGCAACTTTTCCAATGGGATGGTGGCTCTTTTTCAAAGTATTCTCGGCATGGATCGTGATAATGCGCTTCAACTGTATGAGCAGGTATTCAGAAGACACAGAGATGCTATGATGGTGCTGTTTATCCTGATGGTGTCCGGCGGCCTGTTCTGTTTTTATCTTCGCTGGCTTACAAGATATTTCAGGTATATTGCCAAAGGGTTGGATGTTTTACTTCAGGACGCGCCGGAAGAAATTTCTCTGCCTCCGGAGTTATTTTCCATTGAGCGGAAGATGAATCTGGCAAAGCGGGCCATGGACCAACAAAAAAGCGATATGCTCATAGCGGAGCAGCGAAAAAATGATCTGGTTATGTACTTGGCCCACGACTTGAAAACGCCGCTGGCCGCATCCATCAGTTATCTGCATCTGCTGCTGGACGAAAAGCAGCTCTCTGAGGAGCTGCGGGAGAAATATCTTTCCATCTCCCTCGCCAAGGCGGAACGGCTGGAGGACTTGATCAATGAGTTTTTGGAAATCGCAAGATATAGCCTGTCCAATATCACACTGCAATACAGTGAGATCAATCTGACCCGCCTTCTGGATCAGCTTACATATGAGTTCCAGCCGGTTTTTGAGAAGAAAGACCTGACCTGCCGTCTTACAGCCGCAGATGATATCATGCTGAGCTGCGATGCGGATAAAATGCAGCGGGTCTTTGACAACCTTTTGCGGAACGCAATTATTTATAGCTGCGATGGAACGGAAATAACCATTGAGGCCGCGTGTGGTAAGGACAGCCTGACGCTGAAGTTTTCAAACCAGGGAGGGACGATTCCCCGAGAAAAGCTGGAGCGGATATTTGAGCAGTTTTATAGACTTGATACTGGGCGCGGCACCGATGGGACCGGACTGGGACTTGCCATTGCCAAGCAGATCATCATGCTCCATAAGGGAACGATCACGGCGGAAAGCAATGATGGTTTGACGGTTTTCACAGTAACGCTCCCCGTTTCATACTGAAGCCAAAAGCGGGGGTTATAAAGATGCCGTGTAAAAAAGAAAATCGGAGGTAATAACTCATGGAGCTTGTGAAACTGACCCACGCAAATCTTGACCTGGAGCACATCTGCTGCGCCATATCCAGCAACAAGGATATCCAAGTCCTATCTAAAAAGAATTGGCTGAAGGAACGGCTGGATGAGGGGCTTGTTTTTCTGAAAGGCAATGTCCGGGGAAAATGCTTTATTGAGTACATTCCTGCGGAATATGCCTGGATACCTATTGAGGCAGACGGATATATGTACATCGACTGCCTTTGGGTGTCCGGGCAGTTTAAGGGACATGGGTATTCAAACCTTTTGCTCAATGCGTGTATTGAGGAGAGTAGAGAGAAGGGGAAAAAGGGGCTTGCGGTTTTGTCTTCCACAAAGAAAATGGGTTTTCTCTCTGACCCCGGATACATGAAATGCAAAGGCTTTGCGCGGGCGGATACGGCGGAGCCTTATTTTGAGCTGATGTATTTGCCCTTTGCAGAAGACGCAGGCCGGCCGTGCTTTAGGAACACCGTTCATAATCATAGCTCCATGCCAAGAGGATTTGTGCTGTATTACACGAACCAATGCCCATTTACGGCAAAATATGTGCCGCTGCTGGAAGATATGGCGAAGGCCAGAAACGTTGCTTTTCAGGCCATCCATATTCGGAGCAGGGAAGAGGCGCAAAACGCGCCCACGCCGTTTACAACGTTTTCTCTTTTCTATGACAGCCAATTTGTGACCCATGAAATATTGTCGGAGAAGAAATTTGAAAAGATAATGGTAAGCAAAGGGGTTTAAAGTGAAATCTGAGACAAATATTTCGAGGCGATTTTTGATCCGGTCCTTTTTACAGTCCGGTGGTCAAGAATGTTCTTGACAAATGGGCTGAGATTTGGTATGTTTAAAACATACTAAGAGAATGTATAGAAGAAGGAGGGCCCATAAATGGCCCGGAACAAGTATCCGGAGGAGACAGTAGAGAAGATCCTGAAGGCGGCACAGCGTCTGTTTCTGGAGAAGGGCTATGAGCAGACCACCATTCAGGACATTGTGGACCAGCTGGGAGGCCTGACCAAAGGGGCGGTGTATCACCACTTCAAGTCCAAAGAGGAGATCATGGACGCCATTACCACAAAAATGTTCATGGACGGCAATCCCTTTGAGAAGGTGAGGGGGAGGACGGACCTGAACGGCCTGGAGAAAATGAAGGAGGTCGTCCGGCTGACCCAGGAGCCGGACTGGTCCAGTTTGAGCCGCCAGAGTATGCCTCTGCTGAAAAATCCCCGGCTGCTGGCTAAGGCCATTGAGGACAACCAGACCATCGTCACACCCCTGTGGCTGGAGCTCATTGAGGAGGGGATGGCGGACGGCTCCATCCGGACGGAGTACCCCCGGGAGGTAGCGGAACTGCTGACGCTGCTGGATACGCTCTGGATGGCTCCCACGATATTCCCGGCCACCCGGGACATCCTGCTGCACAAGTTCCGCTGTGCGGGGGAGATCTTCGCCAATCTGGGGGTCCCGGTCATCGATGAGGAGATGCTGGCTCTGGCGGACAAGTATTTCCAGCTGCTGCCGCCGGAGCTCACATAGAGAAAGCCGCTGTGCAGGCGGCTTTTCTCCGGGGAAGATACATTCGTTTGGTAGGTATGTAAGCGCCGCGCGCCGCTAAAATTTTTGTTAAGATACATACCTTTGGAAGGTATGTAAAAGGAGGAAATGAAATGGAGTATGCCATCTCGGCCAGAGGGCTGGCCAAATCCTTCCGGGGCAGGGAGGTGATCCGGGACTGCACCCTGGAGATCAAGCGGGGAGAAGTCTACGGATTCCTGGGGGAAAACGGAGCAGGGAAGACCACGGTCTTCAAAATGCTGCTGGGACTTTTGAAACCTTCGGCAGGGGAGGCCGCCGTCCTTGGCCTGGACTGTGTCCGCCAGAGCCCAGAGATTTTGCGCCGGACAGGGAGCCTCATTGAGACGCCCGTTTTCTATGAGCATCTGTCCGCCCGTGAGAATCTGGAGATCCACCTGGCTTATCTGGAGGCCATTGGGGACCCGGAGGAGGCTCTGGAGCTGGTGGGCTTGCAGGAAACAGGGGAGCAGCCGGTGGCGGAGTTTTCTCTGGGGATGCGCCAGCGGCTGGCAGTGGCCCGGGCCATCGTCCACCGGCCGGAGGTGCTGATCCTGGACGAACCGGTCAACGGTCTGGACCCGGCGGGTATCCATAGAATGCGGGAGCTGTTTCTGCATCTGAACAGGGAGGAGGGCATCACGATCCTTCTCTCTAGCCACATTCTCCACGAGGTGGAGCAGACCGCCTCCCGGATCGGCATTCTGACCCATGGCCGGGTGGCGGCGGAGGTAGACCCGCAGGAAATTGGCAAGGATTTCCCCGGCGGGATGGAGGCGTATTATTTACAGGTTGTCGGAGAAGGAGGGACCGGACATGAATAAGCTGACAGCATTGGAGCTCCGCCGCACCAGCCTGCGGCCCTATCGGATTGCGGCCCTGTCGATTTTCCCTGTTATGTTGGGGCTGCTGTATCTGCTGGCATCCCTGCCAAGGTGGGAGCCGTATTCTAAAGATTTGGATGTTCTGCTGGACCGGGACGGCGTGACGGGGATCGTCTGCGTTCTGTGCGTGTTTGCCTTCGCTATGGTGTTTGCCGCCATGGCGGCAAAATGTGTGGTGGAGGAGTACAGTGGGAAACGGGCCGTTTTACTGTTCTCCTATCCGGTATCCCGGAGAAAAATTCTGGGGGCCAAGCTGTGGTTGGTGTTTGGGTATACGGTGCTTTCCGCGCTGACCTGCGGCGGGGCGGTGCTGGGGATATTTTTCTTGACGGAGTGGGTGTTTCCCCTGTGCCCCGGTGCTCTGGCGGCTGGAACAGTAGTATCGGTTTTCCTCAGACTGTTGTGGTCGGCGCTGCTGGCGGGAGTGTTGGGGCTCATTGCACTGTGGTTTGGTTTCCGGAAAAAGAGCGTCACAGCGACCCTGACGGCGGGAGTGATCTTGTCTTTGATCGCCTGTCAGGTAATGTCCGTAACAGTGGGTAGACCCATATCATGGCTGGTTTTGTTGGTTGTCGCGGCGGTTCCGGCTGCGCTGTGTGCGGCAGGCCTTTTTCGTGAAGTAGAAAAAATGGAGGTATGAACAATGACAGAACAAGAATTTCATCAGAGGATCGAGGGTGCGGTAGACCGGCTGGAGCAGCGTATCGAGAACAGTACGGCGCGGCTGGAAAAAAATGTTGCTCGGGCTTATAGCAGCAATCCTGCTTTCCGCTGGACGGCAGAGGGCATCTCGCTGGCAATGGAAATTGGCTTAATCTTAGAATCGGGGCAGCTTGAGAGGCAGGGACGGCATATCGCCGCGCTGTGCTGCTTCAGCCTGGGGACAGTTAGTCTGGTGGTCCATACAGTAACTGCTCTAGTAATTAGGAGGCAGTAGCTGTGAAGGAAAAACTATTTACACAAAATTTTACCCTTTTGCTCCTGGGACAGGTGTTCTCTCTACTGGGCAATGGTGCGCTGCGGTTTGCGCTGTCCATGTACGTGCTGGAGAAAACCGGCTCGGCGGCGGTATTCGGGACGCTGCTGGCAGTCTCCATGGTGCCCACCATCCTGCTGACGCCCTTCGGCGGCATGCTGGCTGACAGAGTGAATCGGAGGAAGATCATGGTCGGCCTTGACCTGACCTCCGGGACAACAGTACTGCTCGCGGCGGCAGTATTTGCGGACAGCAGGGGGATCTCCGTGACGGCGGCGCTGCTGATCGCCCTGTCGGTGCTGGGAGCCTTTGAGTCCCCGACTGTTCAGGCCTGCGTGCCCCAGATGCTCAGCGGAGAAAACGTGCTGCGGGGCAATGCGGCGGTAAACCAGGCCAACGCTGTCTCCGGGCTGGTAACGCCCTTCCTGGGGAGCCTGCTGTACACCGCCTTCGGCGTCCGGCCTGTACTGGCGGGAGCGGGTCTGTGCTTTCTGCTGACAGCGGCGTTGGAATGCTTTATCCGTTTGCAGGGAGCGCCGCCTTCTGGCGGACAGCGGCTGGGAGACATCCTCCGGGAGGATCTCTTGGGCAGCGCCCGGTTTCTGGCCAGGGAGCGGCGGGAAGTGCTGGACCTGCTGTTGTTCGCCGCTGTAGTGGGAGCGCTGATCTCCGGCGCGGCCATCGTGGGACTGCCGTACCTCATCCGTACCAGTCTGGGCCTCTCCGCCCAGCTGTACGGCGCGGCGGAGAGCGTCATGGGGCTGGCGGCCCTGCTGGGAGGACTGGCGGCGGGGGCGCTGGCGGTACGCCTGCCCTTCCAGCGGCTCAACTGGCTGGCGGCGGCGGTAGGAGTATGCGCCCTGCTGGGCGGCGGCGCGCTGCTGCTGCCGGTGGGCGCCATGGGGCAGTACGGAGTATTGGTGCCGGTGTTCTGCGCGGCGCAGGCGTGTGCATGTACCTTCTCCATCTTCGCCGTCTCCGCCATCCAGCAGAAGACGCCGGAACACATGACCGGAAAAGTCATGGCCTGTGTCTCAACGATCTCCATGTGCGCCCAGCCCCTGGGACAGGCGGCCTATGGTTTGTGGTTCGATGTGTCCCCCGGATGGCTGGTGCTGTCGGTCACTGGAGCCGCCATTTTCGCGCTGGGGGCGGGGGCCAAAAAACTGTTTGCGCGATGGTAAAAGGATAGGGCGCGGATGCGGTCCGCGCCCTGTCTCTATTGAATGCCCAGCTTTGTCATGATCTCCTGCAGGCTTCGCCAGTCCGCGGCCATCTGGGCCAGCTGCTCCCGGCCCCCGTCCGTGAGGCGGTAGTATTTCCGCACCGGACCGTTGGACTCGCTGCCCTGGAAGGTGTCCGCCGCGCCCTCCTTGGCCAGGCGGCGGAGAATGGCGTAAAAGGTACTCTCCGTCACGTCCGGGAAGCAGCCCCGCATGGTTTGGATGATATCGTAGCCATACTTTGGCTCCCCGCTGAGACACTGGAGCAGGCACAGCTCCAAAACGCCCTTTTTTAATTGCGCGTCCATGGTCAGCCCTCCTTGCGGGGCTTCCCGGCGGCGCGGAGAATTGCCCAGAGGACGGCGGCCAGCAGCACGCCCAGGCCCAAGGGCCAGAGATTGGCGAGGAACGCCCGGACGGTCCCGCTCAGGTTCTCCCTGATGAAATCCAGGTCCATAGACGAAAGGTACAGCCCTGCGCACACCACCTGGGCGATGCTCCCAGCCAAGAGGGGGACGGCAGGAAAGTGACGGATGGACCCGGACACGCACCGGGCCAGCGTCCAGATGAGCAGCAGGACCAGAAGCAGGACGGAGAACTCAAGGAAGGTGATGAAATACCAGACCAGCGATTGTCCCAGAAAAATGGGGTCCCACCTGGTGGGCGCTGCATAGATGCACTGCAGCCCAAGCCCCTCCGTCAACGCGGAACACACCAGCGGCGGGACCAGGAGCCAAGTGGATGGCTTCTGCCGGGCAGGGAACCGCCGTTCTATTGCCGCCCGCTCCCGGGCACGGAACAGGACGAAGAGCGCCGCCGTACCCAGCGGCAGGGCGACCACGCCCGGCTTCCAGGAGTCAAGGCCGTAGTACAGCATCCTGTTCACTCCTAACTCAAAGGCTGACACATATCCCAGCAGCAGCCACGCCGATACCGCCGCCGCAACGGCCCATATCCAGATTTTCCGGCGATGCAGGCGGGCTTTGCGGTCTTCCTTCAACAGGTCCCGGACCACGGCCTCAGGGCGGCCCATCTCGGAGAGGAGGGCTTCCTCATTCTTGCCCTGCTCCCGGCCCAGGTCATACCGTTCCTGGTAATCCCCCAGCACTTCTATTGCCTGGGCGGCATCGTACCAGCCCAGTAGGCCCACGCCCAAGCGGTGCCGCCAGTCCTCCCAGGTGACCGCGCCGTCCTGGAAGAAACGGGGGAGAGGTCTGCGCCGGTCCACCCACCGCTGGAATGCCAGAGCCGTAATCAGCCCAGAACAGTAGGGCGGAAGGGCCAGCAGGACTTCAAGTGGCAGGGTGTAGAGTTCAGAAACATAAACGGATGTATAGACGGCGTAAGTCAGAAAGAGGGCACTCCCCGCGCCGAAGGTGTGAATGACACCGGGGAAGTACCGGATGGACACAGTAAGGCTCCGGACCAGCAGCCAGATCAGCAGGATCCCCAGCCCCAGCTCCAGGACCAGGATGCAGTAGGTGTTGATCTCCCCCAGCAGAAGCGGGCCGATGTGATCCGGCAGCCGTCCGGCCTTTGCCAGAACCAACAGGATCTGCTCCACGGCCTCGAAAACCACGGCCGCCCCGGCGGGGATGCAGTACATACTCACCGGCGAGACCGTCCGCTCCGGCGAAAACCGCTCCTCCAGCGCCACCCGCGCGGGTCCCCGGAGCAGCAGGAACAAGGCGGATACCGTCAGGGGGAGGAACAAAAAGAACAGAAAAGAAGCCTCGAGGATGATGGACCGGAGAAGTCCCAGCCACAAGCCGCCGCAGCACACCACCAGTGCTGTGCCCCACAGTACGGTCTGCCGGAGTCCGCCCATCCGAGCGGAGGGTTCCTCCTCCAGCAGCAGCGCGGCGGCTTCTGCTGGGGTCCCTAAGGCTTGGATCATCTCCGCCTCCGTCCTGCCGTGGCCGCACCCTGCGTCAAACTGCTCCTGATAGTCCGACAAAATATCCTTCACCTGGGCAATGGGGAAAGTCCATACCAGCCGCTGCCCCAGCTTCTCCAGCCACACCTGCCGGGTCAGGGCGGGCTTTGTGCTCCATTTCATAACAGCACATCCTCTCTACTGTGTGATACTACTGTTTGTTAAATACTAGATGGGTAGAATATACCATAAGAGCAGAAGGCTGTCAAGGGGAAAATGAGGATGGGCTGGGATGGTCAAGGAACTCAATTATTAGTGTAGTCCATCAGGGAACTGTAGCCCCCTTTCCGTGGAAAAAGCGGCCCCCGGCGAAGCCTTGCCGCCGGGGGTCGTCCTTACTTTCTTTTCCAGGGCCATTTGAAGCCTCTTCTTTGCAGCCGCTTCACAGCCTCCTCCGCCTCTTTGTGTCCCTGCTTTGCGGCCTGCTGGTAGAGTTCCAGGGCCTTTTTCGTATCCTGCCTGACCCCAATGCCGTTTTCATAACACCGGCCCAGGGCAAACGCACCGCCGGCGTATTGGCCCTCCGCAGCTTTTGTGTAAAGCGCAATGGCCTTTGCCGGATCCATGGAAACGCCCCGGCCATTTTCATAGCATTCACCCGCAAAAAACTCGGCCCGGTGGTATCCCTGCCGGGCAGCCTCGGAGAACAGCCGGAAAGCCTCGCTATCGTCCGTTTCGACCGCAATGCCGTGGTAATAGAAGAACCCCAGGTTGCATTGGGCCCGGGCATTGCCGGCTTCTGCCGCTTGGCGGTAAAGCCGGGCAGCCTTCTCTTTGTCCTCCTCCACGCCGGTACCCAACTCGTAACACAGGCCCAGGGCACAGGTGGCGGGGACATAACCGGCCTCGTGGGCCTGGCTGTAACACAGAAATGCCTGCCGGGGATCCTCCTCCACACCGTAGCCATTGTCATAACATTCGCCCAAGAGCATCTGTGCCCGGGCGCTGCCGGCTTCAGCTGCCTTGGTAAACCATTTAACGGCCTCTTTATCGTCCTCTTCCACACCAATACCCCGATAGCAGCAATAGCCGTAATTGCATTGAGCCCGGACATTACCGGCCTTGGCCGCCTGGAGATAGAGGGCGGCACCCTTTTCCTTGTCCTGCTCCACGCCATCGCCATACTCGTAGCAGACGCCCAGAGCACAGGTAGCAGGGGGGTAGCCCCGTTCGTGAGCGGCGCGGTAGAGCTGGGCGGCCCGGGTTTCGTCCTTTTCTACGCCGTATCCGTTTTCATAGCATTCCGCCTGCATATGGATCGCCCGGGGATAGCCAT
Source organism: uncultured Clostridia bacterium (assembly GCA_947177115.1). Classification (GTDB taxonomy): domain Bacteria; phylum Bacillota; class Clostridia; order Oscillospirales; family Oscillospiraceae; genus Pelethomonas. Next base: position 2,734 of record CAMWTG010000028.1, on the reverse strand, counting down.
CCTCCGCAGCCTTGGTAAACCACGCGAACGCCTGGTCGTTATCCTCTTTCACACCAATACCCCGGTAATAGCAGAACCCCAGATTGCATTGAGCCCGGGTATTGCCGGCTTCAGCGGCCTGCCGGTAGAGTTCCACCGCCTTTTCCCGGTCCTGCTCCACCCCGGCGCCTACTTCATAGCAAAGACCCAGGGCGCAGGTGGCAGGAACGTGTCCCGCCTCGTGGGATTGCTGATAGAGCTGGAATGCCTGTTGGGGATCCTCCTCCACACCATAACCATTGTCGTAACACTCTCCCAGCAAGAACTGTGCCCGGGGATAATTCTGCTGGGCGGATTTCTCAAACCATTTGACCGCCTCGGCATCATCTACCTGAATCCCAATGCCCTGGTAATAGCAGAAGCCCAGGTTGCACTGAGCCCGGGCATCTCCCGCTTCGGCTCCAAGGGTATAGTACTCCACGGCCTTGGTTTTGTCCTGTTCCACGCCTTTTCCCAGCTCATAGCAGAGCCCTAAGGAGCAGGCGGCGGGAACATGGCGGCCCTCCCAGGCCTCCAGGTAGAGTGCTGCAGCCCGGACCTCGTCCTTTTCGATACCGTATCCGAATTCACAGCACTGTCCCAGTAGGAATTTTGCCCTGGGATAATTTCGTTCGGCAGCCTTGGTGAACCATTTGACAGCTTCGGCGTCATCTACCTCCGTCCCAATGCCCTGATAGCAGCAATAACCCAGATTGCACTGGCCCCGGACATCGCCGCCTTCCGCAGCCTTGCGGTAGAGAGAAACCGCCTTTTCCAAATCCATCTCCACGCCGCGCCCCAGCTCACAGCAGAGCCCCAGAGCGGTAAAAGCCGGGGTATAGCCCCGCTCGCTGGCAGCGGTATAGAGCTGGGCGGCCTTTGTCTCGTCTTTTTCCAGACCATAGCCGAAATCATAGCACTCGCCCAGCAGGTTCAGGGCCCGGGGATAATCCTGTTCTGCGGCGGCAGCAAACCAGCGCACCGCCTCTTCGTTGTCCTCCTTAACGCCAATGCCTTGGTAATAGCAGAATCCCAGGTTGCATTGGGCGGGGGCGTGGCCAGCCTCCGCCGCCTGGCGGTACAGCTCCACCGCCAGCGCCGCATCTTCCAGCACGCCTGTGCCGGTCTCATAGCACAGCCCAAGGGCGCAAGTACCCGGGATAAATCCGCTTTCATGGGACTTGCGGTAAAACTCTGCAGCCTTGGACTCGTCCTTTTCCAGACCATGGCCGAATTCATAACATTGCCCCAACAGATACTGGGCCCGGGGATATCCCTCTTCTGCAGCTTCTATGTATAACTGGGCGGCTTTTTCCCGGTCCTCTTCCACACCAATGCCCCGATCATAACATACGCCCAGGGCGCAGGTGCCGGGTTCATACCCCTGCTTATGGGAAGCGCGGTAGAGAGTAATAGCCTTATCTGGATCCTGTTCCACGCCATAGCCGTTTTCAAAGCATTCTCCCATCAGCATCTGTGCCCGGGCATAGCCCTGCTGAGCGGCCTTGGCGAACCACATGGCGGCCTCCTGGTCGTTCTCCTCCACACCAATGCCCCGGTAGTAAAAGAAACCCAGATTGCACTGGGCGGGGGCGAAATCCTGTTCGGCGGCCTCCCGGTAGAGCTCTGCCGCCCGCCGTTTGTCCATCTCCACGCCGCTGCCCAGCTCATAGCAGAGGCCCAGCTCACAGATGGCAGGCGGATATCCCTGCTCCGCCGCGCCGGCAAGCAGCTTCGCTCCTTTTACCGGATCCTTCTCCGTGCCCACGCCCCGGCACCAGCACATGCCCAAATGGTACTGGGCGCCGATATGGTCTCCATCTGCAGCCTTGGCAAACCATCGGAAACCTTCTTCCTCATCTTTGGGTGCGCCGCCGGTGCCGCGGCAATAGTGCTGTCCCAGCTGATAGGCAGCGTCCAGGTCGCCGTCTTCGGCAGCGGACAGCAGCTCCCGAAAATTCTGCCGCTTCTCGGCAGACAGATCCGCCAGACTTTGCAGCAGCTCCGGGTTAAAATATACCATCACTGAATCCTGCCCATTGGGCAGCAGCTCATCATTATGCTCTGCAGACATTTGCTCCGCTCCTTTTCTGTGCCTTGCCCCCGGTCTGCGGCAAAGAAGGGGGCTATTAAAAAAGGCGCTATCCAAGAGGATAGCGCCGCTTGTTCCGCTTGTCTATGTCAGACAGCACGGGTGACTTTGCCGGAACGCAGACACCGGGTACAAACATATACATGGCGGGGGGTACCATCGATGATCGCCTTCACGCGCTTGACATTGGGTTTCCACGCGCGGTTGGAGCGCCTGTGGGAGTGAGAAACCTGAATCCCAAAGGTAACACCCTTGTCACAGAATTGACACTTTGCCATCCGTTGCACCTCCTTGCTGTTTCAAAATCTGAGCGGTGCAGAAAAGCACCTTTGATTATGATAGCAGAGTTTGACACAAAATGCAAGTATAATTTTCATTTTTTTCAAAACTTTTTCTCACCCTTGTCAAGATGCTTTGTTTATACTATAATTACCATGTATACAGACAAACGACCGCAGACCTGCCGGCCTGCGGAATAATGGAGGCGAGGCATATGATCCAACAGGATGAGATGAAGGGCGGTGTCAGGGTCTGCGAGCTGGTGGAGCACCTGCATTTGGCGGTGGTCAACAAGGGGACCGATTTCGATACGGCGCTGGTAGGCATCAAAGACGTAAACCGGCC
>CAMWTG010000027.1 GCA_947177115.1 uncultured Clostridia bacterium | reverse complement strand
GAACCGGGGCCGCCGCCGCCGTGGGGCGTGGAGAAGGTCTTGTGCAGGTTCAGGTGGATCACGTCAAAGCCCATATCGCCGGGCCGGACCACGCCCATGACCGCGTTGAGGTTGGCTCCGTCATAGTAGCACAGGCCTCCCGCATCATGGACGATCTTCGTGATCTCCAAGATATTCTTGTCGAAAATACCCACCGTGTTGGGGTTGGTCAGCATCAGTCCGGCGGTGTCGGGACCCACCGCGTTCCGCAGGGCCTCCACGTCTACGCAGCCGTCCGCGCCGGAGGGGATGTTCACCACCGTGAAGCCCGCCATGACGGCGGAGGCCGGATTGGTGCCGTGGGCGGAATCGGGGACGATGATCTTGGTCCGGGCCGTGTCGTTCCGGTGGGCGTGATGCGCCTTGATGAGCAGCAGGCCGGTAAACTCACCGTGGGCTCCGGCGGCGGGCTGGAAGGTCATGGCGTCCATGCCGGTGATCTCGCCCAGCAGCTTCTCCGACTCATGGAGCACCTCCAGGCAGCCCTGGACCGTCTCCTCGGGCTGGAGGGGGTGGATCTGGGCGAAGCCGGGCAGCGCCGCCATGTCCTCGTTGATCTTGGGGTTATACTTCATGGTGCAGGACCCCAGGGGATAGAAGCCATCGTTGACGCCATGGACCCGCTTGGCCAGGGCCGTGTAGTGGCGGGTCAGCTCCGTCTCGGACACATGGGGCAGATCCAGGGGCTCGGTGCGGGAATTGGACAGCGTTACCTCCGGCACATCGCAGGGGGGCATCAGGGTCAGGTGCTGGCCGGGCGCGCCCTTTTCAAAAATCAGCTTCATGTCAGCACACCTCCTTGATGACCGCGGCCGCGCGGTCAAGCTCTTCCTTGGTCACCACCTCGGTGACGCACCAAAGGATGCCGCCGTCCACGGGCAGTCCGCCCAAGATATTGTTCTCGTCCAGGGCCTTGAGGACCTTCTCGGGGTTGGCGCACTTGGTGACGAACTCGTGGAAATACTCGCCGGTATGGACCCGGGGCAGGCCGATCTTCTCCAGTTCTCCGGCAAAATAGTGGGCCTTGGACATGGAGAGCTTTGCGGCCTGAGCCAGGCCATCGGCCCCCATGGCGGTCATATACACCCCGGCGGTGAAGGCGCACAGGGCCTGGTTGGAGCAGATGTTGCTGGACGCCTTCTCCCGGCGGATGTGCTGTTCGCGGGCGGTGAGGGTCAGCACGTAGCCCACATTCCCCTCCACATCGTGGGTCTGCCCCACGATACGGCCGGGGAGCTTGCGGAACATGGCCTTGGTGGCGGCCATATAGCCCAGGTAGGGGCCACCGAAGGCCACGTCCAGGCCCAGGGGCTGGGCCTCGCCCACGGCAATATCCGCGCCGCAGGCGGCGGGAGTCTCCATCACCGCCAGAGCAATGGGGTTGCAGCCCATGATGTACTTGGCCCCGGCGGCATGGGCGGCCTCGCCGATGGCCCTGGCGTCCTCGATATTCCCGTAATAGTTGGGCTGGGCGATGTACACGCAGGCGGCGTCCGCCCCCAGGGAGACGGCGGACAGATCCGTGCGGCCGTCCTTCTCGGGAATGAGCTCCAGCTCCATGCCGGAGCCGAAGCAGTAGGTCCGCATGACCTCGATCACCCCGGGCTCGGCGCAGGCGGAGACGTAGGCCTTGTTCCGCTTCCGGTCCCGGCACATGGCAATGGCCTCGGCGGCAGCGGTGGCCCCATCGTAAACGGAGGCGTTGGACACCTCCATGCCCGTCAGGGCGCAGATCATGGTCTGGTACTCAAAAATGGACTGGAGGATGCCCTGACTGATCTCGGCCTGATAGGGGGTGTAGGCGGTGACCAGCTCCTCCCGGCTGACCACGCTCTTCACCACGGCGGGGATAAAATGCCGGTAAGCGCCCGCGCCCCGGAGGACAGTGGGATACACCCGGTTCTTGGCAGCCATGGCGGAGACCTTCTGCCGGACGGACAGCTCACTGAGCCCCTCGGGGAGGTCCAGGCTGTCCACCAGCATCTCCCGGGGCACGGCGGCAAACAGCTCCTCCACCGCGCCCACGCCGATGGCAGAGAGCATGGACTGCTTCTGGGCCTCGGTATTGGGGACATAGGTTCCCATAAACACGTTCTTCCTTTCTCGTATTGACCGCAGAGCGCAGCGCCCGGCGCGCCGTCCTCGGGGCGGATGGATATTCCGGCGGAACGGCAGGCCGGGTCGTCCCGCCCTGCGGATCAGAAATCGATTTTACTTCTGGACGAATGCCTCATACTCCTCGGCGGACAGCAGCTCGCCGTAGGCGGAAATGTCCTTGACTTTCACGATCCAGGCCCCGTAGGGATCCTCGTTAAGCATCTGGGGCTCGTCCTCCAGCTCGCTGTGGACCTCCTCCACCACGCCGGTGCAGGGGCTCATGACATCGGAGACGGCCTTGACGGACTCCACATCGCAGAAGGACTCATCGGCGGTGACCTCGTCCCCCTCCTGGGGCAGGTTGATAAAGACCAGGTCGCCCAGCTCGCTCTGGGCAAAATCCGTAATGCCCACCAGGGCGGTGTCGCCGCCAAGGTCCTTGATCCACTCGTGATCCTTGGTGTACTTCAGTTCAGTGGGGAAATTCATGGTGTGTTCCTCCTTAAAAATGTTTGGATGTCTTGCAAAAGTTTATTTTTCGCCGTTGCTTTTCCTTCTCCGGCATGCTATGCTGTGGAGAATCCAACGGGAAAGGACGATTTATGATGAATCTGCGGGAACGGCTCATGGACTACTCCCTGGGCAACCACTTGACGCTCTACTGGCGGCTCTTCCGCATGCGGGAGCGGACGGGGAGCCGCCTGCTGGCGGACATACTGACCTTCTTCCTCAACCGCATGGCTCACAAGAGGGGCGGCTATATCGGGCGGGGCGCAAAGATCGAGGGCATCCCCTCCCTGCCCCACGGCCTGCACGGGATCTATATCTCCCGGTACGCCCGCGTGGGCAGGGGATGCCGGATCTACCAGAACGTGACCATCGGCGAGGTCGGCGGCAAAGCCCCGCAGATCGGGGAGGACTGCCTCATCGGCGCCAACGCCGTGCTGGTCGGGGACATCCGCATAGGGAGCCGCGCCAGGATCGGGGCCGGCGCAGCCGTCAGCTTCGATGTGCCCGCCAACGCCACTGTGGTGGCGCAGCCGCCCCGGGTGATCGCCCGGGAGCAGCCCCCCTCCTGACGCCGCCCGCAGAGCAGGCAAAGCCTGCGGACAAAAGTTCCTTTTGCTTCTTTTCCTTTCAGGGAAAAGAAGGTCCCCCTCAGATCCCGGACTTCTTCGCCAGCTCGTTCAGCGCGGAGGCCACCTGCTCCTCGGTAAAGCAGTACTTCATCTCGGTGTACCCGGCCCGGAGGGCTTCGATGTCCTCCTTGACCTCTTTGCCCCGGAGGATGCAGTCGGCCATGATCTGGGCCAGCTTGTCGAACTCGGCGGGGCCGAAGCCGAAGCGGGTCATCTCGTTGACACCCATGCGCAGCGCGCCGGAGGCGGTGAAGCCCTCCTCCTCGGGCGTGGCCTGGTAGTTGCAGATGATGTTGTTCCGCTCCAGGCGCATGGCCACATCGGGGCCGGTGCCGTAGCCCACGCTGACAATGACCTGGTGGGTCTCGGTGTAGTCGTTGGCGGGATCGCCGGCCACGTCCAGCCCCGCGGCCTTGAGGCTCTTGGCGAAGCTCTTGGCGTTGGAGACCACAGCCTTCTGATACTCGTCCTTGAACTGGTTCATCTCATAGGCCGCCATCAGCAGGCCCAGCTGGGTGCCCAGATGGTGGTTGGAAACGCTGCCGGGGAAGGCGCGGGTCTCAATGGTCTCCCACAGGCCGTATTTCAGCTCGCCCTTGTGGTAGTTGACGCCCACGATGCCCCGCTGGGGCCCGAAGAAGGTCTTGTGGGTGGAGCCGGTGACGATCTCCGCGCCCTCCTGGAAGGGCTTCTGGAAGTAGTCGCCGATGAGGCCCAGGACGTGGGCCATGTCGTACATGATGGTGGTCTGGAGGCCCATGTCGTCCACATACTTGCGGATGGCGGCCACGGGCTCCTTGTGCAGCACCATGCTCTTGCCAAAGATGATGAACTCGGGGCGGTACTGGTCGATAGCCTTCTTGGTCTCCTCCACATCGATCTTGTAGATGTTGTCCTTCAAAACGGGGAAGTTCACCAGGGCGTGGCGCTCGGTGACGGGATCTATGGCGATGTAGTCGTGGAGCGCGCCCATGGGCTGGGCGGAGAGGTGGCCGCCCTTGATGATGTGGTTGTTCATGATGTAGCCCAGACGCTTGGGATCCTGCTTGCGGTTGAGGCGGTTCTTCCAGTCCATGAGGGCGGAGAATACGCAGGTGTTGGACATCTGGCCGCTGACGCAGCGGGTCTCCACCTCGGCGCAGCCCATGAAGGCCTTCATCTCCTCCACCAGCAGCTGCTCCACCTCATCGATGAACTCAGTGCCCTGGTAGTAGAACACGTCCGCATCGTAGAAGCTCTTCACCTTCTTGTGCTCCGCGTAGCGGAAGGAGGGGTCGCTGGCGCACAGCAGGCGCACGGCCCTGGAGGGGCTCATCTCGGAGGGGATCAGGTTCACGCACTTCTCCTGCCGCCACACGTGGTTCTCAATGGCCCGGCCAATGAGCTCCAGGGCCTTGGGACCGCGGTCGCCGGAGGCGGGAGCGGCGGCCTCCTCATCGGGACGGTAGAGGATGGGCCGGGCAAAGGGAGGCGCGTCCACCCGCATGTGGTAGGGGGGGATCACGGCTTTGAGCCGCTTGCCGCGGACATCCACCTGGACCTCATCGTCCTCCAGCGTGTCGCTGTCCACGATGGCAAGGCCGATGGAGCGCTTGGCGGTCTCCTCCAGGATGACGGTGCTCAAGCCCTCGCCCTCGTGGCGGTAGTAGGGCACCATGGTGCCGCTGGTGGTGTAGCCGATAAGCTTATCGCCCTTGTATACCGGCATGCCCGCCCGCATGACGCCCTTGTCCAGCAGGGTGATGGGCATGACCTTCCGGGGCAGCTCCGTCAGGTCGGAGAAATCCCGGTTCTGGATGCGCTTGAATGCCTCGTACTGCTTCGCCAGGGGCTCCCGGCCGATGAAATCCCCCTTCTGCTCGGAGAAGCTGACGGCAAACTTGGCCAGGGGCACGGCGAAAACGGGGATCTCCTTCCCCTCGGGATCATCGCCCATTTCGTGGCCGTACAGGGGCAGGCATGCCTCCAGACGGCAGGTGTCCCGGGCGCCCAGGCCGGCGGGCTTCGCCCCCAGCTCGATGAGCCGGTTCCACAGCCATGCGGCCTCGGCGCTCTCAATGTACACCTCATAGCCGATGGGCTCGCCGGTATAGCCGGTCTTGGCCACCCGGACGGTGCGGCCCTCGAATTGGAGGGTGTTCAGGGCGTTCTTCATGGGCTCGGTGACGGCCTCGCCGCCGGAGAGGACCTGGAGGATCTCCTTGGCCTTGGGGCCCTGGACGGCGATGGCGGCCCAGTCGCCGGTGATGACGGTCATCTTCGCATCGTAGTTCTTGATCTGCTCGTTGAGGTGGACCAGGTCCTTGTCGGTGTTGGCGGCATTGACCACCAGCAGGTACCGGTCCTCCTCGAAGCGGTAGAGGTAGGCATCGTCCACCGCGCCGCCGTTCTCATTGGGGATGATGGCGTACTGGGCCTGGTTCAGGTCCAGGGCCATGACGTTGCTGGAGAGCACATGCTGGAGGAAGGGGACCATCTCCGGGCCCTCCACCAGGATGCGGCCCATGTGGGACACATCGAAGAGGCTGCACGCGTGGCGGGTGTACAGGTGCTCGGCCACGATCTTGGTGGGATACTCGATGGGCATCTCCCACCCGCCGAAATCCACCATGGTGGCTCCGGCGGCAACATGGACATCGTAGAGCTGGGTGCGTTTGAGATCAGGCATAGTATTATCCCTCCTTAAAAATTTGGGGGTCATCGAAAAAAGAACGAGTGCGGCGAAAAAAGAAATAAAAAAACAGTGCGTGACAAAACCGCTTGCCGCGCCACTGTTGTTTCACCTGAGAGATTCCGCACCGCCGCTTTCGCGGCAATGGTTGCCCCGCCGGCGCGTCATGGGGCCGATCAGGTCCCGACGCTTTCCAGATTTCGTCCCGGTCCAGTCCCTGCTGCCTGAGAGAGTATGGCATTGCTCCTTCGGCGCCGGACTCTTTGGCCCGGTCTCTCCTGGATCGTTCATCCGCCTGTTCAATTATGACAAATTTTTCGCTCCCCGAAGCACTGATATTAGAATACCAGCCAAAGAGCCATCTGTCAAGGCAAAATCCGGATTTTTTAGGAAGTACTTCCGCTCTCCGCCCGAACATCCCGCCTGCGCCCCTTCCCCCGCGGAGAGAAAACCACTTGCGTATGATACGAACATGGTGCATAATAGAAGCAACCTGTAAAGGAGGTTCCCTCCATGAACAAAAAACGGATCCGGCAAATGACGGGGTCGCTGCTGCGCCGGGTGACTACCCAGCCCGCGGCCCGGTACCTCTCCCCCCATCGGACCATGCTGCGCCGGCTGCTGGAGGAGCAGAACTATCTCCAGCGGTTCGTCCCGCTGTACGATGGCACGCGTATTTCCTGCGCTTCGGTGCTCTCCCTCTGCCGTGAGGAACTGGACCGGCTATCTCCGGAGCCTGAGGAGGGCTGGCTCTCCTTTGCCTATGACTTCGCCAGGAAGTCCATGTTCCCCGAGGAGGCGTTCCAGCCCCGGCAGGAGGCGCACGGCGCCGGCGCGGTGTTTTTTCTGTCTCTGCTGCAAGTCCTCTTCGATGCCGAGCGGGCCAAGCTGCCTCCCGATCCCATGTGGCAGCTGGAGCTGCTGGAGGAAGAGGAACTGGCGGGCAGCGCCCACCAGGACAGCTACCGCCTGTTTTTGCGCGCTTACCGCCGGGAGTACGTCTACGAGATGATGCGCCTGGGACTGGAGGCCACCCCCTGGCGGACCCTGGAGCACATCTCCGGAGTCCACCATGTGGCCCTCAGCGTAGCCCGGGATCTGAAGCGGGCGGGGGCGCCCATTGACCTGCCCCTGGTGTCCGCCAGCGCGGCGGGCCACGATATCGGCAAGTTCGGCTGCCGCCCCGGCGAGCGGGTGCCCTATCTCCACTATTATTATACCGACCTCTGGTTCCAGCGCCGCCATATGGAGGACATCGGCTATATTGCCGCCAACCATTCCGTCTGGGACCTGGAGCTGGACTATCTGCCGGCGGAGAGCCTGGCCCTCATTTACGCCGACTTCCGGGTCAAGCAGGAGCGGGGCCCCGATGGGCGGGAGATTACCAGGATCTCCACCCTGGCGGAGGCCTTCGATGTCATTCTCGGCAAGCTGGACAATGTTACCAGCGAAAAGCGGACCCGGTATACCTTCGTCTATGCCAAGCTGCGGGATTTTGAACGCTATATGGAGAGCATGGGGGCCGACACCACCCTCTCCGGGGCCGTTCTGTCCCCGGCCCTCCAGCCCGATGCCGCCCTCATGGATCCGCCTCAGGCGGTGGAGGCGCTCCGTATGCTGGGCGTGGAGCACAATCTGGCCCTGATGGGCCGCCTCACCGGGCAGCGGACCTTTGCCAGCCTTCTGGAACAGGCCCGGGGCGAGACGGACTGGCGGCGGCTGCGGGCCTACCTTGGCGTGTTTGAGTCCTATTCCGTCTACCTCAGCCGCTCCCAGAAAATCCAGACCCTGGCCTTCCTTTATGAACTGCTGATGCACCGGGAGGGCGACATCCGCCGGCAGGCGGCGGCTCTTATGGGAGAAATCATCGCCCGGTTCCACGCGGGTTATGCCAAGGAGACCCCCGCCGGCCGGCCGCCCGACAGCCGGGACACCGCCGACATCGACCAGTGGCGGCTGTACATGGCCCGGATCATCCGCCCGGACCGGAAGCTGATGGCCCAGCACCGGCGGTGGATCAGCTTTACCTTGAAAATGGTGGTCAATTCCTTGCTGGACAAATGCGCCCCGGACCGGCAGGCGGTATTCCTGCAGGAATTCCTCCGCTATTACCGCCGTCCGGAGCGGTTGGACGATGAAACCGCCTTTCAGCTTCTGGAGACCGCCACAGCCCTGCCGGTAGATGTGCTGGCGGACCATCAGCGCTATGACCTGCTTTTCTTCGCCCAGTGCCTTTCCGCCCGGCGGGATGTGACCGTGCGGACGGCGGCGGTGCTGCTGCTGAACTATCTCCGGCCCGTCATCGCCACCCAGGATGTCATTTTAAACGCCCTGCGGGAGATCGACTGCCATGACTGCCGGTCATTGGCGCTGCTGCGGGAGCAGGCGGCAGGCGAGGTCACCGGCCGGGGCAGCCGGCTCGCCCTGCCCAGGGAGGCGGTGTCGGAGATCTTCCTGGACAATTTGAAGACCGCCACTCCCTGGATCATAAAAGAGGTGAACATCCGCCTGCTGACCCAGTTCGCCCAGGAGGGAGGCGGAAGCCTGCTGCATATCGCCACCCATTTGACTAACCTGGTAAAGGTCAGCGACCGGGTCACCGTCCGCCACGCGGCGGGCTCCGCCCTGCTGTCCATTGCCGGACTTCTATCCACGGAGGAGCGCAACGAGGTGGCGGTGGAGCTGTGCCGGGGCCTGGAGATCGGCCAGCAGGAGTTTGCCAAGTACATCCCCGGCTATCTGGGCCGGTTCTGCCTGTGGCTGCCGCCGGTGCAGCTGGAGGAGATCCTCAGCGAGCTGGAGAGCTCCCTGTGCTCCTCCAATGCCCGGGTGGTCTCCGCCGCCCTGGACACTGTGGGGGTTGTTTATGAGGAATACGACACCTACCGCGTCCGTTTTCCGGAGAGAGACACGGTCTACCGCCGCCGCCGGGAGCGGCTGCTTGGGATGCTGCTCAAGGGGCTGGCAGGTTTCCGCAGCGAGGTGCGGCAGGAGGCCCTGTTCGTTCTGGGGCACCATGTATTCGGCTCGGAGATCCTGGGCCGGCATGAGAAGCGCCGGGCCTTCCTGCTGACCCTGAAAAAGATTCTGGCCCTGCTGCGGGAGGACCGGGGAGATGAGCTGACCTTCTACTACCGCGCCGCCATGCTGGGCAGGCTGTACCGTTTCCTCACCGAGCAGGAGATCCTCCACGGCGGCTTCCGCTTTGAGGAGCCCCGGCCCATTGCCTTCTTCCCCGGCACCTTTGACCCCTTCACCCTGTCCCACAAGGGCATCATCCGGGCGATCCGGGATCTGGGGTATGAGGTGCTGCTGGCTATCGATGAATTCTCCTGGTCCAAAAAGACCCAGCCCCACCGCATCCGCCGCCGCCTGGCCTCCATTGCCACGGCGGACGAGTTCCATGTTGCCGTCTTTCCCGAGGACTTTCCCGTGAACATCGCCAATCCGGCCAATCTGGCCGCCCTCCGGGACGCCTTCCCCGGCAGGAAGGTGGCCATCGTGGCGGGCAGCGATGTGGTGGCGGGGGCCTCCTCCTACCGCAAAAGTCCCGAGGAAAACTCCATCCACACCTTCGACCACATTATCTTTCGCCGGTCCCAGACCGGCAGGGCGGACCCCCACGACTACAGCGCCATCACCGGCCGGGTGATCGAACTGAAACTTCCCACCCACCTGGAGGAGATCAGCTCTACCCGCATCCGTGAGGCCATCGACCAGGGCCGGGATATCTCCAACCTCATCGACCCGGTGGCCCAGGAGTTCATCTACCTCCACGGCCTCTACCTCCGGGAGCCTCAGGACAAGCCCCTGCTGCGGCTGGACGAGATCGAGTTCCAGCAGTGCGTGGAGCTGACGGAGGAGATCGAGGGCGCGCTGCGGGCCTCGGTCCTTGCCGCCCACCCGGACCCCGGCTGGCTGTGCGGGACCCTGCGCAGGGCGGGGGACCATCTGTGCATCCTGCGCCAGGGGCAGAACGCCCTGGGCTTTGCCAGTTTCCGGTGTCTGGAATCTCATCAGCTGTTTGCCCGGCTGGGCAACGCCCAGCTGAGCGCCTTCATCCGCCGGGAAACCGGCGGCCGGGTGCTGGTCATCAGCGGCATCTACGTCCCCAAGAGCCCCGCCCAGCTGGATCTGTGCCAGCTGCTGCTCACCGAGGTCTTAACGCTGGCCCTGCGGCAGGAGTTCAGCTTCGCCCTCTATTGTCCCGCGGAGGCCACGGTCTCCTATGTCCGGGAGATCCTGGCCCTGCAGGGCTTTGTCACCGCCCCGGTGACGGACCACGGCCAGGAGATTCTCACCGTGGACATGCGCCGCCCCATTGTCCTCACCCGGAACATTGAAACCACCATCAAGGCCCCCCTCAACGCCAACCTCCGGGTCCTGAACACCGTCTCCCTGGCCCACCGGCGGCTGCAAAGGGCCCTGACGGAGATGTACCCCGGCTGCCTGGTGCTGTCCATGTCGGCGGGGGTGGTGTACCAGCGGCTGCTGCGGCGGATCGCCGCCTGCAACGGCGTGCCGCCCCATCCCGTTGAGCCTCGGGTCCTGGGGGACTGCATCTGCGTACCCTTCGGCAAAATTCTACGGGGCGTGGCGGTGCCCAACACGGTGACCAAGACCCTTCACACCGACAAGGTCTATGAGCCGGATTTGTCCAGTTTTTCCGTGGAGGCCTATCCCTTCTACTCCTCCCTGGCCGACCAGGTACGGACCATCCGGGCCTTCGACCGGCCGGTGATCCTGGTGGACGACATGCTCCACGATGGCAAACGCATCCACGCCATCGCCCCCCTGCTGGCCGAGACCGGCACCCAGGTGCGCCAGGTGCTGGTGGGCTATCTCACCGGCATGGGCCGGGACACCATGGAGCAGCTGGGCTACCCGGTGGACAGCGTCTATTACCTGCCCAACCTCCGCCTGCGGTTTGTGGAGTCCACCCTGTACCCCTTTATCGGCGGGGACACCGTCCGCCGCCTAGAGCCTATGGCCGGGGGCCTCCATCCGGCGGTGAACCGCATCTTTCCCTACGCCGCTCCGGATTTCAGCGAAGACTGCGCCGATGGCTCCACCTATCATCTGTCCCTGTGCTGTCTGGAAAACGCCCGGGACATCCTTCTGGCGCTGGAAACAGAGTACCGCGCCCTCTATGCCCGGAACCTGACCCTCAGCCGCCTGGGCGAGGCGGTCATACTGCCCCTCTGCCCGGACAAAGGCAGCTGCATGGCTTACGACCTGAGCCGGTCCGCGTCCACCTATCTGGACAATGATATCGAGATGCTCAAACGGCTGCAGGCCAACTTCAAAATTGTGATTGGGTGAAAAAAACATGAAATACGATCTGTATCATCACCGCGAAATATGTCTGCGGGGACCGTTTCCCGGCGAACCGTTGGCCATAAAGGAGAAATACCGGGTCCATCTGCTGGCCTTGGGAGATGTGGGCAGCACGCTGGCCACGGGCCTCCGCCTTCTGGGCGGGGACGTGATCTCCGCCCTGGGCATCTGCGATCTGCGGGAGGGGGTGCCCCAGCGGTGGGAGTTTGAGCTGAACCAGATCTGCGCCCCAGGAGGTCCCCGATTCCCCCCGGTAGAAATTGTCGATATCGATCACATTCTGGACTGTGATGTGTTCCTCTTCTGCGCCTCCCGTTTCGTGCCGGATACGGCGGTGAAGAGCGGCGATGTGCGCATGGCCCAGTACGAACTGAACCGGCCTCTGGCGGCAAGCTACGCCCGTATGGCCCGGAACAAGGGATACAAGGGCATGTTCTGTGTGGTCAGCGATCCGGTGGACCAGCTGTGCCGTGCGGCACTGCTGGAGAGCAATAAAAACGAAGCGGGGGAGCTGGATTACAAGGGGCTGTCTGTCCATCAGGTGCGGGGGTTTGGACTGGGCGTAATGAATGCCCGGGCTATGTATTATGCGCGGAAGGACGCCCGGTTTGCGTCCTATCTCACCGAGGGGCGGGCCTTCGGCCCCCACGGGGAGGGGCTGATCATTGCCAATTCTATTCGCAATTATGACAGTGAACTATCCAAGGAGTTGACAGAGCTTACCAAGCGTGCCAATCTGGAGATGCGGGCGCTGGGGTACAAGCCCTATGTGGCCCCCGCGCTGTCCTCCGGGGCGCTGAGCCTCCTCGCCTGCCTGCGGGGAGAGTGGCAGTATTCTTCTGTTTTTCTCGATGGGGTGTACTTTGGTATGAAAAACCGGCTGACCGCCGGGGGGTGTGAGGTGGAGAGGCTTGACATTCCGGAGGCATTGGCGGAGAGGATAGGGGAGACAGTCGAAATGTTGAAGGGGATAGATTGATCTTCGCGCCCTCCGGGCGCGAGGGCAGTTGGTTCTTTACCTGGCCCGGGGGCTGCGCGCCCCCGGACCCTGCGGTTACTTTTTGTGTGAACAAAAAGTAACCAAAAAGTCACTTAAACCTGCGGTTTAAGAATCCCTTAGGGCGTCACGCGGAGCGTGACACCTTATTACGGGGGAGTTTGTTTTTTTGCGCTCGTCCTGTACTCCGTCCGGTCTAAACCGGACTTCCGGCACATGTATCAGGCGATTCGCCTATTCTACGATGTAATCGGTAGACCCTACCATATCGCTTCGGAGCCTCCCGGCGTATATATGAAAGCCACCCTGGTTTTTCCAGGGTGGCTTTTTTATAGGTCAATATCACCCTAAAACAAATAGGTCAAATTGCCATAATAGACTTGGTGATGATATGACTAGATTGCGGGCCCTCCGCCAGGAACGCGGTTACACGCAAATTAAAATGCAGATGCTAACGGGGATCGACCAAAGCGATTATTCCAAGCTGGAGACTGGGAAGCGGTATTACACCTATGAGCAATTGCGCCGCATTGCGCTGGCATTGGATACCAGCATGGATTATTTGGCAGGGCTGACGGATGAGAAGCGCCCATACCCGCGAAGCTATTGAGCGTGCAATTTTAGATGATAGTGCGTTGCGGGAGCTCCCCATGTGTAATACGGTAGGGACCGATTTGACATCCTAAGATAGACGCGGAGCAGGAGAAACCACACCCGCAACATGATAGGCCGGACGGACTACAGGACAAGCGCAAAAAAACAAATTCCCCCGTAATAAGGTGTCACGCTCCGCGTGACGCCCCAAGGGATTCTTAAACCGTAGGTTTAAGCCCGCTTTTGCCTACTTTTCGCGGGCGCGAAAAGTAGGCGCGGAGTCCGGGGCCGCGCAGGTCCCGGGGCAGCGAATAGAAGCCATGCGGAGCGGCCCGCAGGGCCGCAGCGAAGAATGCAGTAATGAAGATGATTCTTGACCTTCTCTTTCCCCCAAAATGCGCCTTTTGTGGTAAATTATTGGAAAAGGGGGACCTCTGCCCCAACTGCGAAAACTCCCTCCCGTTTCGTGAGGAGAAAAACGCAGTCCAGCTGATTGGAAAAAACAACTACCGCTGCGCCGTAGCCTTCTACTATGACGGCCCGGTGGAGATGGGCATAAAAGCACTGAAATTCGGCAAAAAATCCTGGCGGTCGAAGGTATTCGCCCGCTATATCGCCCAGACTGCGGCGGAGCAGCTCTCCGGTGAATTTGACGCGGTGACCTTCGTCCCGGTGAGCCTCCGGCGGAATTTTGAAAGAGGCTTCGACCAAGCCCGCCTTTTGGCGGAGGAAACCGCAAGGCTTTGGGGCATCCGGGCGGCGCCGGCCCTGCGGAAGACCCGCCATACCAAAGCCCAGTCCTCTCTAAGCGACCCCGCTCAGAGAGAAAAGAATGTAAAGGCCGCCTATGCCGTCCCCCGTCCGGACCGGGTGCGGGGCCGCCGCTTCCTGCTTATTGACGATGTATGCACCACCGGCAGCACCCTCTCCGCCGCCGCGGATGCCCTCCTGGAGGCCGGCGCGGCGGGGGTAGTCTGCGCCGTTTTGGCCGGCGGGCGGCGGAAAACGGAGGACGGCGGAGCCCCTTTGCCATAATTTGGTAAAATTTAAGAAAGAAAGTCCCCGTAATGGCTTGCAAAATTTGGACGGGCTTAGTATAATGATTTTTTAGAGTATCAGCAAAGATTTTGCTCAAAATAGAATGGACAACTGACGAGGTGGAAAGGTATGTGCGCTTTCGCAAAAGATATCGGCATTGATCTGGGTACGGCTTCCGTATTGGTATACGTGAAAAATAAGGGCATTGTGCTCAATGAGCCCTCCGTGGTCGCTATGGACAAGAACACCGGCAAGCTCCTCAAGGTGGGCGAGGAGGCCCGGCAGATGCTGGGCCGCACCCCCGGCAACATCGTGGCCATCCGCCCCCTCCGGGAGGGCGTGATCTCCGACTATGACATGACCGAGCGGATGCTCAAGGAGTTTATCCGCAAGGTGGCGGGCTTCATGGTCTTCAAGCCCCGGGTCATCATCTGCGTCCCCTCCGGCATCACCGAGGTGGAAGAGCGCGCCGTGGTGGACGCGGGCATCCAGTCCGGCTGCCGCCGGGTGTACCTCATTGAGGAGCCTATCGCTGCCGCCATTGGCGCGGGCATCGACATCATGAAGCCCGATGGCCACATGGTGGTGGATATCGGCGGCGGCACCGCCGATATCGCCGTCATCTCCCTGGGCGGCGTGGTGGAGTCCGCCTCCATCAAGGTGGCCGGCGACCAGTTCAACGAGGCTGTGGTCAAGTATATGCGCCGCAAGCACAACATCCTGGTGGGCGACAGTACGGCGGAGAAAATGAAGATCGCCATCGGCTGCGTCTATCCGAGAGAGGACGAGACCTTTATGGATGTGAAGGGCCGCTGCCTGCTTACGGGCCTGCCCAAGACCATCACCGTGTCCTCCGCCGAAATGATGGAAGCTTTCGAGGAGCCCACCGAGCGGATTCTGGAGAGCATCCACGCCGTGCTGGAGCGTACGCCCCCGGAGCTGGTGGCGGACGTATCCACCAATGGCATCATGATGACCGGCGGCGGCAGCATGGTCTACGGCTTCGACAAGCTTATCACCTCCCGTACCGGCATTGCCACTACTGTGGCGGATAATGCCATCGCCTGCGTGGCCGAGGGCACGGGCCGGAGCCTGGACATGATCACCGACATGCAGGAGGGCACCATCAACCTCTCCCGCCGCCGGCAGGTGAACTGAGGGCCTGCATCCCAAGCCGCTGTCCCTCCCCACTTTCCGGGCAATTTTACAAAAATCACTTTTTCTCTTGCAATGACGCCGGAAATCTGCTAAAATAACCTGGCGTCCTGCCTGCTGGCAGGAATTTCCACGCGTCTGAATATCCGTTGGAGGTTTGCATACATGTCTTCTACAAAAAAGAAATCCATCAGCAAAAAGCATGCGGACAGGGAGAAGTCGGAGAACCAGACCCTGAACCGTGTATATTACGTGTTCCTGCTGGGCCTGGCCGCTGAGTGCTGGCTGTTTTTGACCTACCGCATGTGGGCGGCAAGTACGCTCTCCGCGGGCCTGAAGTGGTTCACAGCCCTGCAGGTCCTCATGTGGCTTGGACTGGCGGCTCTGGTCCTCGGCGCTGCAGGGGCTTACTTTAAGCGGCAGAACCAGAAGCTGCGGAAGATCCTCTCCTGGACGGCCGGCGTTGGCGCCTTTTTCGCACTGTCCGGATGGATCATCACCTTCTTCCCTCCGGGCGTCAGCACCGGCGTTACCGTCATGTGCATCCTGGTGCCCATTGCAGCGGTGCTGGCGCTGGTGTACCTGCTGTACCAGCATGAGTGCGCACTGTGTACGGTGGTGCTCAGCGGGGCCATGTTCAGCGTATGGCTGCGGGGCGCGTCCGCCGCTTCTGAGCGCTGGGGGCTCCCGGTAATGGCCGGATGCATTGTCGTGGCTCTGGCCCTGGGAGCGGCAATCTTCCTGACCAGCAAGGCCCAGAAGGATGAGGGCAAGCTGTGGAAACTCCGTGTCTTTTCCGTGGAATGCGACTACCGCATTGTATACGCCGTGCTGGCTGTGGCTGCGGCTGCCATGCTGCTGACCGCTTTCCTGCCCGCCGCCACTTACTATTTGATGTGGAGCTTGGGTGTGCTGCTGTTTGCGGAGTTGGTGTTTTATACAACAAAGCTGATGTAACGCCGGTCTTTCCCTGCTTTGATTTTAAAGGCGCTATCCGATGGGGGTAGCGCCTTTGGTCTGTCAAAAGGAGATGGATCCCTATGGATAAGTATTCCGCGCTCAAGCAATATTTCGGACACAGCGCCTTCCGCCCCGGCCAGGAGGCGCTAGTGGACGCGGTCCTTTCGGGCCGGGACGCTCTAGGCATCATGCCCACCGGCGGAGGAAAGTCCCTGTGCTATCAGGTGCCGGCCCTGCTGCTGCCGGGCGTGACGCTGGTGATCTCGCCGCTGATCTCCCTGATGAAGGATCAGGTGGCGGCGCTGGCGGCGGCGGGAATAACCGCCGCCTTTGTAAACCAGTCTATTATACACATATCCCACCCCA
>CAMWTG010000026.1 GCA_947177115.1 uncultured Clostridia bacterium | reverse complement strand
CGTCGGTTTTGTGTATTTGAGTCAGGGGGGAGGGGTTCAGGACAATGCCGATGGGGGGCAGGCCGTCCAGGGGGACCGATTCATCGATCAGGGCCCCCAGGTCCACCAGCTCGCCCTCATCCTCCGCGGCGGGGGAGGAGCAGCCGCAGGCGATGCCCGCCAGCAGAGCCAGCGCCAGGAAAGCGCTGAGCCATCTTTTCTTCATCATTTCATTACACCTTCCTATCGCATCAAGTTTACGGAAAAGTCACATCGATGTGACCGGACATCTCTGCCGGACCATCTCATGTTATGGTCAATATACCACCCTTTGCCTGTCTTGTCAAGTGGGTTGATGGAATTCTTTCTCAAAAATTTTGCCCTCCGCCCCAAAGGGCCGGTCACAAGTGAAAAATAATTGCTTTTTTTGCGGCCCTATGGCATAATAGAGAAAACCGCCGGGAGAAAAGCCCGTTTCCCGGCAAATGAGAAGGGATGTGACGCGCCATGGAACCTAAGCCGGTCCTGCAGATCCGCATGCTGGGAGGATGCTCCCTTACCTACGGCGAGAAAACCATCGGGGACCCCAACTATCATTTAAAAAAGCCCTGGATGCTGCTGGCCTATCTGATTTCCTTCCGCAGCCAGGAGATCCCGGTGGAGGATCTGATCAACCTGCTGTATCCCGGGGAACAGGGGTCCCGGCCCACCGGCGCGCTGAAGACCCTGGTCTATCGGGTGCGGGAGATGCTGGACGAGCTGGGCCTGCCCGACAGCCGGGACATGATCCTGGTGACCCGGGGGTCCTACGCCTGGAACGCCGGGGTGCCCCTCCGGCTGGACACGGACCTGTTTGAGCTGGCCTGCCAGCGGTCGGGAACGGCTTGGCTGACGCCGGAGGAGCGGCTGGAGGTCTGCATGGGGGCCCTGGCCCTCTACCGGGGGGACTTTTTGTCCAAGGCCATGGGGGAGCGCTGGGTCAGCCGGCTGGCCCCCTACTACCATTCTATGTATGTCCGCCTGGTGCAGACCACGGCGGGACTGCTGTCCGCCCAGGAGCGCTGGGAGGATCTGATCCAGGTCTGCGGCCGGGCCATTCAGATCGATGGGTACGAGGAGAGCTTTTACTACCACCTGATCCGGGGCCTCATCCAGACGGGCCAGACCCGGCAGGCCCTGGAGCGCTACAAGCGGATGTACAGCATCTTCTATACCGAGCTGGGCGTGCCCCCCTCCGCCCAGATGACCGAGCTGTATCAGGAGATCTGTCAGGCCCGGTCCCGGGAGCCGATGGAAAAGACCGAGGATCTGGCCGCCGTCAGCCGTTTCCTGCTGCGGGAGGACCGGCTGACCGGGGCCTTCTTCTGCGAGCTGGACGTCTTCACGGACATCTACAATCTGGAGGCCCGGTCCATTGCCCGGTCCGGTCGCGGCGTGTGCCTGGCTATGATCACCGCCGTCATGCGGGACGGCTCCACGCCGCCCCTGCGGATGCTGGGGGGATATATGGACAAGCTGGCCGGCTGCATCCAGGGCGCTCTGCGCCGGGGGGACGTGGTGTCCCAATACAGCGTGTCACAGTTCATTCTGCTGCTCCCCGCCCCCTCCGTGGAGAAGGGCCGGGTGGCCCTGGACCGCATCGTGGGGCAGTTTACGGAGCGGTATCCCCGCTGCCCCCTGCTTCTGCGGGGGAATATCCGGGAGATCGACCCGGTCTTGTCATAGGAGAAGGATATGGAGTTGGAATTCATCACCATCGGCACGATCGTCAATACCCACGGCATCCGGGGGGAGGTCAAGCTCCTGCCCCAGGGGGTGGAGCCGGAGCTGCTGGCGGAGTGCGGTACATTATATATCAATGGAAAACCCGCGGCCCTTACCGCCGGCCGGGTCCACAAGGGCTGTCTGCTGGCAAAGCTGGAGGGCGTGGATACCATGGACGCCGCCCTGGCCCTCAAGGGGAAGACGGCTGCCATCCGCCGGGCGGACGTTGTCCTTCCGGAGGGCGAGTACTTTGACGGGGAGCTGGTGGGCCTCACCGCCCGGGACGCGGAGACCGGCGAGGAGATCGGGAAAGTGGCGGAGGTCCTGACCTATCCCGCCCACAAGATCTACGCCGTCCGGGGCGGAAAGGACGAGTACCTCATCCCCGCCGTGCCGGCCTTTATTGCAGCCATTGACGTGCCCGGCGGAACGCTGGACGTCCATATGATGGAGGGGTTGGGCACCCATGAGAATTGATATCATGACCCTGTTCCCCGAGACGGTGGGGGACATGATGAACGAGTCCATTCTGGGCCGGGCCCAGGAGCGGGGCTTCATCCGCATCAGGGCTCACCAGATCCGGGACTTCACCGTCAACAAGCAGAAACAGGTGGACGACTACCCCTACGGCGGCGGCCGGGGGGCGGTCATGCAGGCGGACCCCCTGTACCGCTGCTGGGCCTACATCCGGGCCAATTTCGGCACGGGGCGGACCCGGACCATCTATCTGTCCCCCTGCGGGACCACCTTCTGTCAGGCCAAGGCCCGGCAGCTGCTGGCGGACTACGACCATCTGATCCTGGTCTGCGGACACTACGAGGGTATTGACGAACGGTTTATCGAGGAATGCGTGGACGAGGAGATCTCCATGGGGGACTTCGTCCTCACCGGCGGGGAAATCCCCGCCATGGCGGTGGCGGACGCGGTGTGCCGGATGGTGCCCGGGGTGCTGCCGGAGGCGTCCTGCTATGAGGAGGAGAGCCACTGGAACGGCCTGCTGGAGTATCCCCAGTACAGCCGTCCGGAGGAGTGGCACGGCAGAAGGGTGCCGGATGTCCTGCTCAGCGGGCACCACGCCAACGTGGCCCTCTGGCGGAAACGGCAGTCCATGCTCCGCACCCTGCGGAGAAGGCCGGACATGTTCCGTGAGGAGGACTTCCGGGGCAGCAAACAGGACCGGCGGCTGCTGGCGGAGGTGTACGAGGAGCTGCGGGAGGAGAAAAAGGCGGACACGCAGCCGCCCGAGCATCCCTCAACCAGCGGTTTACCCGGCGAATCAACCGATTAGCGGTTGATTTTCCGGGGGAAACAGGCCTACAATAGCCCTATCAACGCAAGGAGGGCACGGACATGGAAGAAAACAAAATCGGCCAGTTCATCCGGGACCGGCGGTTGGCGCTCTGCCTGACCCAGCAGCAGCTGGCGGACAGGCTGGGGGTCACCGACAAAGCCGTCAGCAAATGGGAGCGTTCCGTCAGCTATCCGGACATCACCATCCTGCGGGAGCTGGCGGCGGCGCTGGAGGTCAGCGTCACCGAACTGCTGGCGGGGGAGCGGGACGCGCAGCTCCCCGCCGTGCCCCCGGAGGTGCAGGACGTGGTGGTGGATACGGTGGCCTACGCCGAGACCGCCCGGGAGCGGAACCAACGGTGGAAACTCTGGATCTTTATTGCCCTGACCGCCGGGTGCCTCATCGCGGCGCTGGTGCTGGTGATCGTAGGGCTGGCTCGCGGCAGCTTGTGGGCTGCGATGCTGGCGATCCGGTGCATCGCCTTCGGCTGGGCGGTGTGCTATCCGCTGCTGCGCACGGAGCGGCCGGTGCGCAACGCATTGATCATCGCATCGGTGTTCGTCTATCCGCTGCTCTGGAGCCTGGGGGCCCAAAGAGCGTGGCACCTTGGCATCACGGTCGTTTCCATCGCCTATACGTGGGCGGCCTACTGGGCCGTCCGGCGCCATTGGGAGAGGAAGGAGATTGCCGTAACGCTGATCATGCTGTTGGGCGTGCTGCTGCATGTCAGCATCAATGCGATGGTGGGGCGGCATCTGGAGACGGCGGTCCTTGTGACGGGCGGCACGCTGTTTCTGGATCTGGTGTGCCTTGCGGGCGCGTATGCGTTTGCGGCGCGGCAAATGCGTGAGTGATGCGATTCCCTGATAAAAAGCGCGGCATCGTTACCGGGCAGAGATCCGGGAATAGCCGTCATTTTAGTCCCGAGGTTAAAGTTCTTTTTGATGCTTTTTCAAAAAAATAGGAAACCGGGCCGGCGCGGAAAATACCCGCACCGGCCCTTTTGTGCCCTGCGGCGGGAGCAGATGCTCCCGCCGCAGGACGGATAAAAAGTATTACTTGCCGAAATTCTCGATAATGTCCACGATCTCCATGCCGATCCTCTGCTGGGCCTCCTTGGTGGCCGCGCCGATGTGGGGCGTGCAGGAGACGTTGGGGTGGGAGTACAGCGCAGCGTTGGTGGCGGGCTCGTCCGCGTAGACATCCAATCCGGCGGCGCGGACCTTGCCGGAGTTCAGCGCCTCCAGCAGATCGTCCTCGTTGACATTGTCGCCACGGGAGGTGTTGATGAACACCACGCCGTCCTTCATCTTGTCGATGTTCTCCTTGCAGATCAGCTTCACGCCGTTAAGGGAGGGAGTGTGCAGGGAGATGAAGTCGGAGCGCTCCAGCAGTTCGTCCAGCTCCACGTACTTCATGCCGATCTGCTCCTCGATGCCGGGAACATGGAAGATATCCTGCGCGATGACCTCCATGCCGATGCCCTTGGCCATACGGCCCAGCGCCTGGCCGATGCGCCCAAAACCGATAATGCCCAAAGTCTTGCCGCCCAGCTCGAAGCCCTTGCCGTAGGCCTTCTTTTCCCATTTGCCTTCCCGCATGGTGTGACCGGCAATGGAGAGGAACCGGGCGCAGGAGAACATGTGGCCCATAGCCAGCTCCGCCACGGAGTTGGAGGAGGCTCTCGGCGTATTCTTCACCGTGATCCCGTTTTCCTCGGCGTACTTCACATCGATGTTGTCCACGCCTACGCCGCCGCGGATCACCAGCTTCAGCTTTCCGCCCTTTGCCGCATCGATATGGTTGGCGCGGACCTTCGTGGCGCTGCGCACCACCACCGCGTCAAAGTCTTTCAGGGCTGCGCCCAGCTCCTCGGGGGCGTAGAACTGCTCTACCACTTCGTGGCCGTTCTTTTTCAGCTGCTCCAGGGCGGTTTTGTCCATTCCATCGGTGACTAAGATTTTCATAGCAGTATCGTTCTCCTCATTTATTTTTCTTTCGCGCCCTGCGGGCGCGAGGCAAATGCCTTCTGTGCGGCAGCCCGGGCTCCCGCGCCCGGACGGCGGCTTACTTTTGCCCCGCGGCAAAAGTAAGCAAAAACGCTCTTAAACCTGCGGTTTAAGAATCCCTTATTATTACGAGGGGTAATTGTTTTTTGCGCTGATCCTGTAGTCTGTCCGGTCTAAACCGGACTTCCGGTGCGGTTTCGCCTGCCCTGCGTCTATTTCAGGATGTCGGCCTGGTCCCTACCGTTACACGCGCGGGATCTCCCGGGGTGGTTATTGATGCCTGTCTCGTCTGCCCACGATCCGTGTAGGGGCGAGATGCTCGCCCGCTATTTCCCGGTTACCCGCGCACTATCCGTACCGCACCCCGTAGGGGCCGATGTCCCCATCGGCCTGCACGGAGGCGCTATCACAAATATCAGCCGTTCTCCGCCTCGAACTTCTTCAGGAACTCCACCAGCGCCTCCACGCCTTCCTTGGGCATGGCGTTGTAGGTGCTGGCCCGCAGGCCGCCCACGCTCTTGTGCCCCTTCAGGTTGTCATACCCGGCGGCCTTGGTCGCGGCCACTACCTTGGCGTCCAGCTCCTTGTCGCCGGTGACGAAGGGGATGTTCATCAGGGAGCGGAACTCCTTGTCAACGGTGCCCTTGAACATCTTGGAGGAGTCCAGGAAGTCGTACATGACCTTGGCCTTGTCGATGTTCATCTTCTCCATGGCCTCCAGCCCGCCGATGCTCTTCAAATACTTGAACACCTTGCCGCAGCAGTAGATCGCCCAGCAGTTCGGCGTGTTATACATGGACCCGTTATCAGCGTGGGTCTTGTAGCTCATATACAGCGGCGTCTTGGGATCCAGCTCCGCATCGTCCCGGATCAGGTCCTCGCGGATGATGACCACCACCATGCCGGCGGGGCCCACGTTCTTCTGCACGCCGGCATAGATCAGGCCGTAATCGGACACGTTGCAGGGCTTGGACAGGAACATGGAGCTCTGGTCGCTGACCAGCACATGGCCCTTGGTGTTGGGCAGCTTATCCCAGGTCACGCCGTGAATGGTCTCATTCTCGCAGATGTACACATAGTCGGTATTCTCCGGAATGTCCAGATCGCTGCAATCAGGCACGTAGCAGTAATTTCTGTCCTTGCTGGAGGCTACCACATGCACATCGCCGTACTTCTTGGCCTCGGCGATCGCCTTCTTGGACCACGCGCCGGTCTCCACATAGCAGGCCACGCCGTTCTTCATCAGATTCATGGGGATCATGGCAAACTGCAGGGTCGCGCCGCCCTGGATGAACAGCACCTTGTAGTTGTCGGGGATGCCCATCAGGTCCCGCAGGTCCTGCTCCGCCTCATCGATGATCTGCTGATACACCGGGGAGCGGTGACTCATCTCCATGACGCACATACCGGAGCCCCGGTAGTTCATCATCTCGTCCCGGATCTCCTCCAGAACAGGCTCGGGCATGGTTGCGGGACCGGCGGAAAAGTTATACGTGCGGTTGTATTTCATGTTTTTCGTCCTCCTCGTATTTCCAGTGAGAGCGCTGCTCTCTCCATCTGCCTCCAGTATAATACAGGTCCGGAAAATAATCAACAGGGAAAACAAAAATATTTCAGCAAGCCTAACAGATTTTTAGGACATCAAAAAGAAAGTGTTTCCGCCAGACAGGGAACGCCCCCGCCTCACCTGAGGCGGGGGCGCTTTTGGCTTGGCGGGCAGGTGTTCTGCCGCCCCGTTACCCGTTGCCGGCGGGCTCTGGCGTATCCGTATTTTCCCACTGGCATACCACCCGGCAGTTGAAGTCCAGCGACCCGCCCGCGCCCTCGTAGTGCATGGTGATGACCGCTTCGCCCGGTCCAACGGCGGTGACGACGCCGTTTTCGTCCACCTCTGCCACGCCGGTATCGGAGGAGATATATGTCAGCGCATAAATTCCGGAACCGTTCACCAGATGGAACTGGAAGGTGGAACCCGGACTGTACAAAATTTCCTCGCTAGGGCTCGCGCTGATGCCTGCCTCCAGATCGGCCTCCAGCTGGGCGATAGCCTCCTCCCGGGTAGGGGGCTCCGGGCTGTCGCTGATCCGGTGGTAGTCCCACTCAAAGCAGAACAGATACAGCGCCTCATTCCGCTGCGTCTCTGGCAGCATCTCCAGCACCACATAGGCAAACTGGCTGGGATTCATAGCATACATTCGATAAATCGTGTAGGCGTATCCCTCCGCCGGAGCCCCATCCAGTCCCGCAGTGGCGGAAAGAAGGTAAAGGTATTCTGCCTGGGTCATGGATGGCCCCTGCTGCTCGATGTACCGATCTATCGCGCCCATGATGTACTCTGTCACCGCCATAGACCCATCGCCCTCATCCATCCCAGCCTCCACCGCCGCCTGAGCCAGCACGCCCCAATCCATATAATTCATCAGCGGAAGCCACTCGCTCACATCCGCGCCGCTTTGGATCTGCTCTACGATAGACCGGGCATTGTCCGTCAGGGAATCCCGGGCCGGGTCTGCGGCGGCGGGGCCCTCTGCGGTAATGCGCTGCAGGAAGTAAACGTAAGATGAAGCGTCCAGACAGACCTGGTTGAGGGTCGTGCTGAGCCTGCTCCAGTTCAAGGGGGCGGCATCTGTCCAAAATACCCGCACCATGGGCTCGAGCCGGAAATATTCCTGCGCCGTCTCCAGGGGAACGGGGGTATACGAATTTTCCGCAAGCCAGCCCGGTGCGCGCAGCAAAAATTCTTCCGGCAGCGCGGCGCTTTCCAGGGACCAATGCCAGCTGTGGGACCCCGGTCGTCCCCGGATCTCCGAACGCCGGTCCATCATTTCCTGGCCATAAATACCCAGCATCAGCTGCTGCTGAAAATCGGACTGCGCGGGCTGGGTGATCTGAAGTGCGCCGCCGCTGGTAAAGCTATAGGAATCCGCGCTGCTCTCGCTGCCGGGGCCGTATTGCCGGGCCATCTCCTCCCGGACCGCGCCGAAGTCCGCATCGTTGGGATAGTCCAGGCGGACGGAATACAATCCCCATTCCGAGCCCTCATACCGCTCAAAATTGAAGTAGGCTTTTTCCGCCGTTCCGCCGAAGCCGGGTATATCTCCCGCTGCAAGGCACCAGACGTCCTCACCGGCGAGGACGCCGTTTTCCAGGATCTGCTCCTCGGTAATGCCCAGGGCTTCGATCACCGTTTCCACGCTGTCGTTCCAATGGAGGCCGGGGAATTCCAGAAGTTGGGAGGGGTCCGTTCTGTTTGTTCCGGCATCCCTCCCGCCAAAGGAGCAGGAAACCAGGAGGCACACCGCCAGCAGCACGGAAATCAGCGTAGTTTTCCGCATCCTGGGCTGCTTGATAATGAGGGCGATCCGCTCCTTCATGGCCCGCTTCCCGGCGGTCATGGTAGTGGCGGCGCGGAGCAGGGCGGCGGGGCTGCGGCCCCTGGACACCATGCCCAGCAGGGTCTGGCCGTAGTCGATGCGCTCTTCCTCCCCCAGCCGTTTGAGGGCGGCGGCATCGCAGGCCAGCTCGCAGTCCCGGCGGCTCAGCGCCGCGGCCCACCAGACCAGGGGATTGTACCAGTGGACCGCCAGACATACGCACCGCAGCACCGCCCACACATGGTCCCCGTGGCGGTAGTGGGCGTACTCGTGGGCCAGGATGTGCTGGGGATGCTCCGCGTCCATGGCGGCCTCATTCAGATAGATGGCGGGCCGGAACAGGCCGGACAGGCAGGGGGACGCAAGCCCGTCCGCCTCATATACCGCCAGTTTTCCGGACCAGGGCGCGGCAGGCAAGTCCAGCCGCACCCTGCTTTTCCGCAGGCGGAGGGAAAAGGCGAGGTTGGAAAGGACCAGGATCCCGCCGGTGACGGCCATGCCGGTCTTCCAGATGATATCCGGCCAGTTGTAGATCCGCTGGGCGACCGCCGGGGGCACCGTCCGGCGGGTGACCGCCACGTCTGCATCCGGATGATCCGCCTGGGGCGGCTGGGCGGGAGACGGGGAAGGGAGTTGGTCCAAAATATCGTTTGTGGCCGGCTCCGGCAGATCATCCGGGTCAGGAAATACCTCGTGAATAGATGCCTGCAGTCCCTCGGTGGCGCCCGTTATGCTCACCGGCACGGTAAACAGCGTCCCGGGGCTCAGCAGTCTTGCCGCTGCCAGCACCCAGAGGGCGTACTGCACCTGCTGGCTTATCCGCCCCCGCAGCACCCGCCGCAAAGCCGCCAGCAGCAGGATCAGAACCGAGGAAGTTACGATCATTTCCGTCATTTACGATCCCTCCTTGCCTTTTCCAGCACGGCGGACAGCTCCTCGATATCCCGGTCGCTGAGCCCCCGGCCGTCCGCCAGGGTGTTGACCATCATCCCCACACTGCCCCGGTACACCCGCCGCAGCAGGGATTCGGTCTCCACCAGCGCTGCCTGCTCCCGGGGTATAGCGGGCTCGTACTGCCGCGCCCGGCCCCGCTCGGTATAAGTTACCGCGCCCTTGGCCTCCAGACGGCCAACCATTGTTACGATCGTGGACTTGCTCCATCCGGTGCCGGGGGACAATTCCCGCACAAGCTCCGTCAGCGTCCTGGGAAAATTCTCCCACAGATGCTCCATGATCCGCCACTCCCCGGCGGACAGGGAAACCGGTCTCTCCATAGGATCCGCTCCTTTCACTGGTTGGTTTACACTTGTCAAACAAAGCATAGCATGGCGGTCTACATTTGTCAACTAAAAGTTTCGGAGGCGGCCTGACACAGGCATGACCAAAGCTGTCAATAATATGAAGAATTTTCATAACAGGATCAAAAAACTTCCGCCGGGGATCGGGAAAATTTCGCCGGTTTGGATGGATTTTTCCCGCTTTTGTGTGGAATGGCAATAAAACAAGCGGTTTGTTTGTGAATAAATTGTGTATGGAATGACAGTTGACAATCCGGTGATTAGGTTTTATCATGGACCTGCTTATCCTGAGAAAAGATAGGATATAAGATCAAAAAATCACCAAACTAAAGGAGTATGGATCATGAAGAAGTTTCTTGCACTGCTTCTGGCCCTTGCCATGACCCTGGCCCTCGCGGCCTGCGGCGGCAATGACAGCCAGAACGACAATTCCGCCCCCGCGGACAATACCCAGAGCGATGCCCAGACCCCCGGCGATGACGCCCAGTCCTCCGGCGAGGCCGTCACCATCAAGATCGGCGGCATCGGCCCCATCACCGGCGACCTGGCCCAGTACGGCACCGCCACCCAGTGGGGCGCTCAGATCGCCGTTGACGAGATCAACGCCCTGAACGGCCCCGTGAAGCTGGAATACAACTTCCAGGATGATACCGGCGTGTCCGACACCGCCGTGTCCGCCTACAACAACCTGAAGGACTGGGGCGCCAACGTGATCTACGGCTGCACCACCACCACGCCCTGCGTGACCGTGGCCTCCGAGACCTATGCCGACCGCTATTTCCAGCTTACCCCCTCCGCCTCCTCCACCGATGTTACCGATGGTAAGGACAACGTCTTCCAGATGTGCTTCACCGACCCCGGCCAGGGTACGGCTGCGGCCAACTACCTGAAGGACAACGGCCTGGGCACCAAGTATGCCGTCATTTATAATAACGGCGACCAGTATTCCTCCGGTATTGCGGATGCCTTTATCGCCAAGGCCGGGGAACTGGGACTGGAGATCGTGGCTACCCAGACCTATCCCGAGGATACCACCACCGACTACACCGTGCAGCTGAACGCCTGCAAGGACGCCGGCGCCGACCTGGTGTTCCTGCCCATTTATTACACCCCCGCTTCCCTGATCCTGAACCAGGCCAAGCAGATGGACTATGCCCCCACCTTCTTCGGCGCGGACGGCATGGACGGTATGCTGGACATGGAGGGCTTTGACAAGTCCCTGGCCGAGGGCCTGCTGCTGATGACCCCCTTCAACGCCTCCGGTACCGATGACCGCACCGTCAGCTTCGTTGAGAAGTATCAGGCGGACCACGGCATCCTCCCCAACCAGTTTGCCGCCGATGGCTATGACTGCATGTACGCCATTTACGAGGCCTGCTGCCAGATCGAGGGCGTGGGCAGCATGAGCAACGAGGAGCTGTGCGATGCGCTGATCGCCGTCTTCACCGGCGGCAGCTTCTCCGTGGACGGCCTGACCGGTTCCGGCATGAGCTGGCTCACCAACGGCGAGGTCTCCAAGGACCCCGTTGTGGTCAAGGTCGAAAACGGCGCGTACGTCACCCAGTAACTTACTTTTTCTTAGAAGAAAAAGTAAGCAAAAAGAATTTTGCTTACGCTCTTAGCTGCCCTGCGGGACGCAGATATCCGCACGGTGACGAAAGCTGCGGTTTGTAAAACAGCACTATAACTTCCAACCCCGGAAAAGGGCTGCCGGAGCGGTCCGGCGGCCCTTTTTTCCGGCCATGGTGAAGGGGGAAAAAGACCTCTTTCCGCCATGGCCGCGTCCTGTTTTCAGGAACGCCCCCCAGAGAAAAGAAGAGGGAATACGAGACAACTTAGAGGTATATATATGTCGTTTTTGAACAACGTGATCACCGGGATCAGCCTGGGCAGCATCTACGCGATCATCGCGCTGGGCTATACCATGGTGTACGGCATCGCCAAGATGCTGAATTTTGCCCACGGCGATGTCATCATGGTGGGCGCTTATATGGCGTTCTTTGCCATGGGACGCTTCGAACTCCCCGCCATCGCGGGGGTGCTGCTGGCCGTGGTGGTGTGTACGGCGCTGGGCATCGTGATCGAGCGCCTGGCCTATAAGCCGCTGCGGCAGGCCCCGTCTTTGGCGGTGCTGATCACCGCCATCGGCGTCAGCTACTTCCTGCAGAATGGCGCCCAGATCCTCTGGGGCGCGGCGACCAAGACCTTTACCCCTATTGTGAACGGGACCCTGGTGCTGGTGCCTGAGCAGCTGAGCATCTCCTATGTGGCCATCCTGTCGGTGGTCTGCTGTATCGTGGTGATGATCGGGCTGACGCTCTTTACCACCCGTACCAAGATGGGCAAGACCATGCGGGCCTGCTCCGAGGACAAGGCCGCCGCCCAGCTGATGGGCATCAACGTAGACGCCACCATCTCCATGACCTTCGCCATCGGCTCCGCGCTGGCGGCTATTGCCGGTGTGCTGATGTGCTCGGCATATCCTGTGCTTTCGCCTACGACCGGCTCCATGCCCGGCATCCGCGCCTTTACCGCCGCGGTGTTCGGCGGTATCGGTTCCATCCCCGGGGCCCTGCTGGGCGGCATTCTGCTGGGGATCATCGAGACCTTCGGCAAAGCCTACATCTCCACAGACCTCTCCGATGCGGTGGTTTTCGCGGTGCTCATTATCGTGCTGCTGGTGAAGCCCGCCGGACTGATGGGCAAGTACGTGCCCGAGAAAGTGTGAGGCGGCAATGAAAAAGAAAGTGAACAAGAACTCCCTGAACGGGTTTATCAACTACGGCATTGTGGTCGCGGCCTATGTGGTCATCCGGGCCATGATCGGCGGCGGCATGGTGTCCAATTCCCTCCAGAGCCTGCTGGTGCCCGCCTGCTGCTATGTAGTCATGGCGGTTTCTCTGAACCTGACGGTGGGGATCCTGGGCGAGCTGAGCCTGGGACATGCGGGCTTTATGAGCCTGGGCGCGTTCTCCGGCATCGTGGCCTCCATCATGCTCCAGGAGGCGATCCCCTTTATCCCGCTGCGCCTGGCGGCGTCCATGGCCATTGGCGCGCTGGCGGGGGCGCTGGGCGGCGCGATCGTAGGCGTGCCGGTGCTGCGGCTTCAGGGCGACTATCTGGCGATCGTTACGCTGGCCTTCGGGCAGATTATCAAGAACATTATCATGGTGCTCTATGTGGGCGTGGACGAAACCGGCATCCATGTGGCCGCCAGTTCGGACCGCTTTGTTCTGGCCGATGACGGCGTTGCCATCATCAAGGGGCCCATGGGCGCGGTGGGCGTGACCAAGCTGGCAAGCTTCACCGCCGGATTTATCCTGATCCTTGTGACGCTGCTGGTGGTGCAGAACCTGGTGAGCAGCCGGGCGGGCCGGGCCATCATGGCCCTGCGGGACAACCGCATCGCCGCCGAGAGCGTGGGCATTAATGTTACTAAGTACAAGCTGATGGCCTTCGTGATCTCCGCTGCGCTGGCGGGGGCGGCGGGGGCGCTGTTCGGGCTGAACTACTCCTCTACCGTTGCCAGCAAGTTCGACTTCAACACCTCCATCCTGGTGCTGGTGTTCGTGGTGCTGGGCGGACTGGGCTCCATCCGGGGCTCCATGATCGCCGCCGCCCTGCTGTACGTCCTGCCGGAGCTGCTGCGCAGCTTTGATATCGCTGAGTACCGGATGCTGATCTACGCCATTATCCTGATTCTGGTGATGCTGGTCACCAACAACCCCACGATGAAGACCTTTTTCGGGTCCCTGCTTAAGAAAAGCAAAAAGAAGAAGGAGGGCGCCGGCGCATGAGCGAGCAGAAGAAAAACAACTACCCAAAGCCCAAGCTGGTGCCGGTCCCCAGCACCAACATCATCCCCGAGCGGGACGTGGACAAGCGGCCCATTCTGGAGTGCCGTCATCTGGGTATCGATTTCGGCGGGCTGACGGCGGTGGACGACTTCAACATGGCCATCGGGCGCACGGAGATCGCGGGGCTGATCGGGCCCAACGGCGCGGGGAAGACCACCGTGTTCAATCTGCTGACCAAGGTATACCAGCCTACCCGGGGCACCGTCATGATCGATGGGCGGGACACGGCGGGCAAGAACACCATCCAGGTCAGCCATATGGGCGTGGCCCGTACCTTCCAGAACATCCGGCTCTTCGGCAATCTGACGGTGGAAGAGAACGTGAAGGTGGGGCTCCATGAGCACACCAAGTATAACGCTGTTTCCGGCATCCTCCGCCTGCCCTCCTACTGGAAAAAGGAGAGGGAGGCCCATGAGAAGGCGCTGGAGCTGCTGAGCATCTTCGACATGCAGGATATGGCGGACTACCAGGCGGGGTCCCTGCCTTACGGCGCACAGCGGCGGCTGGAGATCGTCCGGGCCTTGGCTACGAAGCCCAGCCTGCTGCTGCTGGACGAGCCGGCGGCGGGCATGAATCCGTCGGAGACGGCGGAGCTGATGAACAACATCCGGAAGATCCGAGATACCTTCCAGATCGCTATTATGCTCATCGAGCACGACATGAATCTGGTCATGGGCGTCTGCGAAGGCATCTGCGTGCTGAACTTCGGCAAGATCATTGCCAAGGGGACCCCGGACGATATCCAGGCTAACCCGGCGGTCATTGAGGCTTATCTTGGTAAGCAGAAGGAGGGATGAGGACATGGCATTGCTGAAAGTTGACGACATCCATGTGTACTACGGCAGCATCCATGCCGTCAAAGGCGTCTCCTTCGAGGTCAACGAGGGGGAGATCGTCACCCTGATCGGGGCCAACGGCGCGGGGAAATCTACCGTGCTGAACACCATCTCCGGACTGCTGCACCCCCGGACGGGTTCGGTGCGTTTTATGGACCAGGATCTGAAGGGGATTGCGCCCCACAAGGTAGTGGAAAAGGGACTGGCCCAGGTCCCCGAGGGGCGGCGGGTCTTTTTGCAGATGACCGTGGAGGAAAATCTGGAAATGGGCGCGTATACCCAGCCGAAATCTACGATCGTTCCCGGCATTGCGGACGTGTATAAGCGGTTCCCCCGGCTGGAGGAGCGGCGCAGACAGGTGGCGGGGACGCTGTCCGGCGGTGAGCAGCAGATGCTGGCTATGGGCCGGGCGCTGATGAGCAGGCCCAAGCTGCTGATGCTGGACGAGCCCTCCATGGGGCTGGCGCCTATTCTGGTGGAGCAGATCTTTGATATCATCAAGGAGCTCCATGCCGCCGGGACTACGATCCTGCTGGTGGAGCAGAACGCCCAGGCCGCGCTGAGCGTGGCCGACCGGGCGTATGTGCTGGAGACGGGGCGGATCTCCCTGTCCGGTACCGGCGCGGAGCTGATGGCAAGCGGCCAGGTGCGCAAGGCGTATCTGGGCGGGTAAACCGGCAGGGGGCCTGGTTATACAACCGGTACAGTTTTAAAGAAAAATGCTTTTTCGTATACTGATTGTGGGCATTTCGTTTACAAGAAATGAAATGATCACGCTTCATTCTCCAGCGCCGGGGCAAGCGGTCAAACCGCTTGCCCCAATTTTTCTGCAAAGGTACTATTTCAGAATGAAATTTTCAGAAATAATACCTTTGCCCATTACTTATGAAACCGAGAAATTTTTCCGATATATGATGGGAGCAGTATCGGCCGCGTGTCTTTTTTGCGGCTGGCAGCTGCGGACAATAAAATATAAAAGGAGATTGGGAATATGATTGACTACATAAAAAATTTGAAAATCCGGCTGAAGCTCTATATCCTCATAGGGGTTGCGCTGCTTGGAATGCTGATTATCAGCGGGATGTCATTCTTTCTCATGGGCCGGATGAACGACATGACAAACGACATTGCGGCAAGCTGGCTCCCCAGCGTGGATACGGCAAGAGAATTGAGCGCCACCATATCCAATGTCCGTCTGAATGAATTAGGGTACCTCACCGCAATTTCCGCTGATGTGGAGGAATTCAGTCTTCAGTACATCCAAAGCGAAAAAGCAAATATGGACGCGCTCTTGGCCACATACGGCGCGTTAATTGATGAAGAAGAAAGCGGCTTCTATAATAATGCGCTGAATCTCTGGACGCAGTACAATGCGGCGGATGAAAGAATGATGGCGCTGGCCAAACAGGGCAGCGTTGAGGAGGCCCGCGCGATCCTGGAAGGCGAATGCGTTGATCTTTACAATTCTTTAAACAGCGCTTTCAACGATATCATCACCTATAATACGCAGGGCAGCGAGGATGCGGCGGCGGAAAGCGCCTCTCTTTACGTGACCGCCACCCTCACCATGACGGCGGTTGTGATTGCCATCATCCTGGCGGGAGTATTCTTCTCATTTGTGATTATACGCCTGATCAAGACCCCTATTTCAGAAATCGAGAAGGCCGCCACCAAAATGGCGGAGGGGGATCTGGACGTAGCAATCTCCTATACCTCCAAGGATGAACTGGGCGTTCTCGCCGCGCAGGTAGGCAAATTGATTCGCAAGCTGCAGGTTATTATTGATGATGAGAATAAATTCCTTGCGAAAATGGCTGCGGGAGATTTTACGGTGGATTCGGCCTGCGAGGAAGAGTATACAGGCGGCTTCTATCCTCTGCTCGTCTCGTTCCGGGGCATCGCGGAGAAGCTCAATGACACCATGCTGCAGATCAGTCAAAGCTCCTCTCAGGTCGCAAGCGGAGCAAACCAGGTATCCAATGGTGCGCAGGCGCTTGCCCAGGGAGCAACCGAGCAGGCCAGCTCTGTGCAGGAGCTTGCTG
>CAMWTG010000025.1 GCA_947177115.1 uncultured Clostridia bacterium | reverse complement strand
GCCACTGACTGCAATATCCACAGCAACGAAGTGTACTCTATTTACGACTAAACAGTAGCCAGTAGTTCAAGAAAGGGCTATCAATACTGACAAGCCCCCTCTCTTTTATTACTCAATGCGATATTAGTAAGAAAATTCCCGAAAGTTCTCGCTCAGATGTGGTACTTCCATTAGCAGGGTGGCATGGGGAAAATGGTATTTGCGAAAAGCGGTTTGATGAATTGTTTAAAATGTGACATGAAATTACAAATTCCAGTTTATGGGGTGGATTTCACCTTTTAGGTGAAATCCACCTTGACAGATGCCCTCTTGACAGAAAGTGCACCATCGTTACCGGGCGGGGATTCGGGAACTGGAATGGGTTTGTTTTAAAATATAGTCGACACACTTGAGAATCGGTAAAAAGGAGGCGGAGGAAAATGCGGTGTGGCAAGGCGGAGGACGCAGGCGGGCTGACGCCCGCCAAGGACGACAACGCAGTCCACTCCACATTTTAATCGCCGAACTTTACCGATTTTCGAGTGTGTCGACTATAAAAGTATCCCTTGAGGCGGTCACCACCCTATCGTTAACGCAATGCGCCCGCTCTCCCCATGGGGAGAGCGGGCGCATCTCTGCCTTATTGTACGTGTGCCCGTTATCCAGCGGTAGTACCCTTGGCATTTCCGGTCTGCACGTAATTCTGCATCCGCCAGATGATGGCGGCGAACTCCCTGCGCCGGATGCCCATGGTACCCTGGTAAACGATCTTCTTGGTGGCCGCATCCTCGGAGCCCTCGATCACACCCGTGTTGTACAGCGCCACCACATAGGGGGCCTTCTCATAGGTCGCCGC
This sequence comes from uncultured Clostridia bacterium, assembly GCA_947177115.1. Taxonomy (GTDB): domain Bacteria; phylum Bacillota; class Clostridia; order Oscillospirales; family Oscillospiraceae; genus Pelethomonas. The sequence goes on along the minus strand of CAMWTG010000025.1, from coordinate 15,666 downwards.
CATGTCCGCAAAGGGAGAGGCCGTGACCGCTGCAGGCGTCAGCTTCATGGCTCTGGCAGCAATCTCCGCAATGGCGTAGCGGCTCACCAGCCGGTTGAGGTCCTCCGAGATGCCGGAGGGCAGCAGATTATCGGCCTTGGCCTTCTCCAGGAAAGGCTTTGCCCAGTCCGAGCCCGTGCCGGAGATATCATCGTATCCCGCCGCGATCATGATCATCTTCAGCGCCTGCCCCAGGCTCACACCTTCGCTGGGGCGGAAGGTGCCGTCCTCATAGCCGCCCAGCACGCCGCTGGTGGCCAGATCGGTGACGTAGGTATAGTACCACTCCGTCTGGGGCACGTCCGGGAAGGTCTTAACAGGCGTGGGCGTGGTGGTCCCCGGCGATGCGGGATCGGAGGAGAGAATGGTGATCTGTACACTGCCGGTATGCTGAGTCCCGTTGGCCGCCAGGGCGGTGAAGGGGATGGTAACCGTGCCGCTGCTGCCAGCGGCGGGCACGAAGCTTACGCTGTTCATGGCGTAGGCACCCACCGAGGAGGAGGAAGAGACGCTGAACCAACTGCTCGCGCTGGTAATGGCCGTCCCGCCCGCCGTGGCCGTCCTGCCGTAGTAGAGGGTCCCAGCCGCTGCGGCGGGAGGCGTGAAGGACACCAGGCTCAGCTTGCTGCCGTCAGCGCCCAGCAGGGTCTCAAAATCGCTGGATTTAAAACTCACGCCGGCGGCGGCGGTACTATATTTCACCAGCAGCGGCGCAGCGGTGCTGCCGGAGGAGGTGAAGACAATGTTTCCCGCGTACAGGGGCGTCCCCTGAAGGCTGCTGGCCACATAACGGATGGATTCCTTCGATGCCGCGCCGGGGACATAGGTCAGGCTGGCAATGGGCTCCCCCTGCGCACTGCCGCAGGCGAAGGTCCGGCCCCGCAGGGCTGCCGCCGTCAGACGGGTCCCCTGCTGCCCGGCGGTGCGGCCCGCATACAGGCTGCCGCTGGCAGGCGTCTCCAGCAGCTGAATGTAGAAGCCTGTCTCCGTTTCATTGACAGCGGTGCGGTATGCCTTCTGGAAGGCATCGGCAGTCAGAGCCGTGCCCCCAGCGGCGGCGCTGACCGCCACATCCGCTGATTGACCACTGGCGGTCAGAAAAATGTACAGTACGCCCGACCGGCTGACCACCCGGTCGCCCCGGGTGCCGTGGGCGGTGAAATCCAGCGTTACATAACCGTTCTGCGTCACGCCCGGGATGAAGGCCACCGAGCTGATGCCGTACTGCCCCCGTCCCGGCTGTACATAGAGCATATCGCTGAGCCAGACCTGCACGCCGGGAACCACGTTGGAGGTATACCCGGCGTACAGCGCCCCCTCCACGGAGGTGGGCAGCTTGTCAAAGGTGATGTAATCCAGGGTTCCGCCGGGGCTGACTTTCTCCCAGAAATTCTGGAAATCCTTGGCGTCCATGGTCAGGGTGCTGTTCCTGGGGGTAACGTACACCACATCCATATCCCCCGCGTACTGCTGCACGGTGATGGTCAACACGCCGGCGTAGGCCTTCCCGGCAGTATCATAGGCGGTGAAGCTGACCATAAATTCCCCGGCGGTATCCCCCGGCAGGAATTCCACGTTGTCCAAAAGTCCACTGGAGCCCCGGAAATAGTAGCTGGCGGACGTGCTGGTAACGCTCAGTTTTCCCACATCGCCGCTGGGCAGATCGTTGAAGCGTACATGGCTGGGCGCGGCGTCCCGGCCGCAGACGGAGAGGACCTGGGCATAGATCTGGCTGGAGACAGGCTCCGTGGACCAGCCATCGCTGTCCCCCAGCCGCAGAGCGCCGTCCTGGGTGGTGACCACGGCGGAGGCGGTGACCAGCTCCTCTACCTGGACGGTGATATTGCAGGTCTTGGTCACCGTATTCCGGTGCAGGGTCCCCTTGGGCACGGCGGAAATGACCAGATCGTAATAGTACACGCCCTCTTTACTGTAAACAGAGGCCGGCAGGGCGTATTCGCTGCCGGTGGCGACCTGGGCGCCCTGATAGAACCAGAGGCAGTTGATGTTGTAGTCGCCGGTAATGTCAGCGCTGCCCAGAGTCAGCTTAATGTCACCGGCGGAGAGCTTGGCATTGGGATCCCCCAGCGGGATGGGCACGGTCCGCCGCTCCGGCAGGTTCATGCCTACCTGCGCGTAATTAAGCGCATTGCATTTCCCGCACAGGCCGCCATCAAAAACGTGGGGCTCCGCAGACACGGTCACGGCGGTGTGTTCCCGGCACACGCCATCGTGGGTGCGGTCATCGCCGTTGGGCGTATAGATCATGTCGTGGTTGGCGGGATTGACCGGCATCTCCCGCACAACGCTGTATGTACAGCTCGGCTGCGGACAAGTATACTTTGTGGCGCCCACCTCGTGGCAGTTCGCCTCCTTGATCACAGTCTCGATGCAGCTTACATTATGATAAGGGCACACCTCCACCGCAGCCCCTGCCGCGGGGGCCAGGGTCAGGGCCATAACCAGCGCCAGCAAGGCGGCCAGGGGCCTTCTCATCCGGTTGGTTTTTTTCATGTATTCATTTCCTCCTTTGGCTTCAGATGGAACAGACGGGGGGCTTCCGCAGTGCAGTATATATATCATTATAGCACAGCCCGTCCCAAAAATCTGTTACAATTTAGCTACAAGCATTAAAAATTTCATAAGCGCAGTATAACATACGCGAAAGGCTATTGCAATCCCGGAAAAATTTGAGTATGATGGTAAAAGAAGAATAAAGGGGGCGGCAGTGCGCGATGAAAAAAGACAATCACTATTTTGCCTGGGGTCTGACGGCGGTGTGCGTGGTATGCGCGGTGATGCTGATCTATGACCTGGTGTTCCGGGACAGCATCGTGATGGCCTATACCCACAAGATGATTGGTATTCTTGCGCCCATTCTCTATGGCTGCGCCATCGCCTATCTGCTGGCCCCCATTGTCAACTGGTTTGAGCGGATCATTTTCCGCCGGGCGGGGAAACGGCCGGTGAAGGGTGTTCGGGCCATCAGCATCGTGCTGACCTGGGTGGTGGTGTTCGCGCTGCTGTACGGCCTGCTGCGGGTGCTGCTGCCGGAACTGTACAGCAGCGTGCTGCAGCTGATCGACAACGCCAGGATCTACTATAAGACCATTGAGGAGTGGGTGCTGCGCCTGCTGGAAAACCACCCGGATCTGGCCCGGCAGGCGGAGGATGTCCTCAACGAATACTATGAGGACATCTTCCTCAACCAGCACTACGAGGAGGCCCTGGCCTGGGTGAAAAACAACCTGATGCCCCAGCTCCAGGCGGCGGTGCAGGCCGTCACCGGCGGCGTGGTAGGCGTGCTGGTGTTTTTCAAGAACCTGTTTTTGGGGATCATGGTGTCCATGTACCTGCTGGCCTCCAAGGAGAATTTTTCCGCCGTGGGATGCAAGCTGTGCTACACCCTGCTGCCGGAGGACCGGGCCGCGTGGTTCATCCGGGGGATCAAGGCCACGGACCGCATTTTCTCCGGCTTTGTCCGGGGCAAGCTGCTGGATTCCCTGATCATCGGCATCATCTGCTTCGTCTGCTCCAGCATCCTGGACTTCCCCTACGCCCCGCTGGTCAGCGTAGTGGTAGGCGTGACCAATGTGATCCCCTTCTTCGGCCCCTTCCTGGGGGCCATCCCCAGCGCCTTCCTGATCCTGCTGGCCAGCCCCATCAAGTGCCTCTATTTCATTATCTTCGTCCTGGCCCTCCAGCAGTTCGATGGCAATATCCTGGGTCCCAAGATCCTGGGCGACAGCACGGGTATCTCCGGGTTCTGGGTCATTGTGGCCATCCTGGTGGGCGGCGGGCTGTGGGGTGTGGCGGGCATGTTCCTGGGGGTGCCCATCTGCGCCTGCCTCTACGCGGGGGTCCGGGCCTTCTCCAATTGCCGGCTGAAAAAGAAGGGACTGCCGGTAGCCTCCGGAAACTATGCCACTCATCAGCCCGTCTGGCCGGAGGATAAGGCAGAGGCGCCTCCGGAAGAAGGGGAATCAAACAAATCATAAAATTGGCAGGTATAACCTCTTGGCAAATAATTGCCAGGAGGTTATACTGTCTATAGAAGCAGAATACAAACCGGCGCGAGAACAGGAGGCGGCATGGCGGCATTTTTCAAACGGCACAGAGCGGTACATATCTGGTTTTTATGCGATCTTGCGTTATTTGGCCTGTACTGGCTGGCGGCCGGTTCCCGGCAGTCGGCAAACGCGTTTTCCGGCTTTACCCAGCAGCTCAAGGACGGCTGGGCCTGCCTCTGGTATCTTTTCCCCTTCTCGGTGGTGGAGTGGTTTTACGCGGCGTTCATCCTTGGGATAGTTGTCTGGCTGGCGGTCCTGTTCCACCGGGTGCGCACCTGGAAGGGCCGGCGGCTGGAGGGGGCCTACGGCTGCGCGCTGGGCATTGCATGCATGTTCCTGACGGCCTCGGCCATCTACGCCCTGGGATGGGGTGTCAACTATTATGCCGATGGATTCCAGGAGAAAAGCGGCATCTATGCCCAGCCGGTCACCGCCGCGGATCTGGAGCGGGTAACCCTCTATTTCACGGAGAAGCTGGCGGAGACGGCGGACCGGATCCCCCGGGATCAGGACGGGGTGTTTGCCGCGCCCCAGGATGAGATCTTCGCGGCCAGCGTCCATGTTTACGACAATCTCTCCCAGGAGTTCCCCTTTCTTTCCCGCAGGGACCGGGTCCCGAAAAAGATGCTCTTTTCCCGACTTTTCAGCGCCATGAATTTCACCGGCTTTTACAGCCCCTATACGGGGGAATCCAATCTGAATGTGGACAGCCCCGCCTGCCTCCTGCCGGCCAATATCGCCCACGAGCTGGCCCACCAGCGGGGCATTGCTTCGGAGCAGGAGTGCAACTTTCTGGCCATTGCCGCGGCCACGGCCTCCGATGACGTGGTCTACCAATATTCCGGCTATTTGATGGGATATATTCAGCTGTCCAACGCCCTCTACCGGGCGGACCGGGACCGCTGGGCGGCCATCCGCGCGCTCCTGCCGGAGCCGGTCCTGGCGGACCTGCGGTACCACAGCGCGTATTGGGCGCAGTTCGATGGGCTTACCGCCCAGGTCAGCACCAAGATTTATGATTCGTCTTTGAAGTCCTACGGACAGACAGATGGGATTCAGTCTTATGGCACGGTGGTGGATCTGCTGGTAGCATACTACTGATCTTCGCGCCCTCCGGGCGCGAGGGCAGTTGGTTCTGCACCTGGCCCGGGACCTGCGCGGCCCCGGACCCCGCGCCTTTGCCCTATACGGGGGAGTTTACGCAGTGCGGTGCTGATTTGGTTGGCGAAGCCATCGAATGGCAGGTCCTACGGGCATCTTATCTAGTGGCTTGGTACTTGAAGAACTCCGGCTAACGCCCTGTTAAAAAGAACCTGCCCTGCAAGGGGGACCATCTGACGCAACTGCCCCGGGAGATCCAGCGCGTATGACGGTAGGGTCTGCGTTGACATCCTCAAATAGACGCAGAGCAGGGGAAACCATACCCGCAGTATGGTAAACCGGACGGACTACAGGACAAGCGCAAAAAATCAAATTCTCCCGTAATAAGGTGTCACGCTGTGCGTAACGCCCAAGGGAGTCCAGAACCGTAGGTTCTGGCGCGTTTTTGCCTACTTTTGCCGCGGGGCAAAAGTAGGCGCGGAGTCCGGGGCCGCGCAGGTCCCGGGCCGATTCAAGAAGAAACTACCCTGCCGCCCGAAGGGCGGCAAAGAAGGAGGCCCCCATGGAGATCCACCCCATTGCCCGCATCCACACAGACTTCAAGGAAAAATTCGGGATCCCGCGACAGAGCGGCCTGGTGGAGGCCCTGCGGGCCTCCATTATTTTCGATCCCCCCTACCGGGTCGCGGACGCCGTCCGCGGCCTGGAGGATTTCACCCACATTTGGCTCCTCTGGGAGTTCTCCCAGGCCCGCCGGGAAACCTGGTCCCCTACCGTCCGTCCGCCCCGCCTGGGGGGCAATAAGCGCCTGGGTGTCTTTGCCACCCGCTCCCCCTTCCGCCCCAACGCCCTGGGACTCTCCGCCGTCCGGCTGGAGGCCGTGGAGCCCGATGGGCCCCGGGGTCCCGTCCTCCATGTGTCGGGCGCGGACCTGCTGGACGGCACCCCTATCTACGACATCAAGCCCTATCTCCCTTATGCCGATGCCATCCCCGGCGCTTCCGGGGGATTTACCGGCCATGTGGAGCGGAAATGCCTGGAGGTCCGCTGTCCACCGGCGCTGCTGGAGAAGGTCCCGGCGGACAAGCGGGAGGCCCTCCTGGCCGTCCTGGCCCAGGATCCCAGGCCCTCCTATCAATCGGATCCCCAGCGGGTCTATGGCATGGCCTTCGCGGAGCTCCAAGTCCGCTTTACCGTAGAGGAGGGCACGCTGGCCGTGAAAGAGATCCATACCTAATTTTTGACAGGATCACCGGAAATTTCCGGTGATCTTTCTGTTTTTCTCTTGCGGACCCTTGCCGGGCGTGGTACAATAAGAGTATCATGGGAAAATTTGGGCAACTTAATAACAAACCTGTAAGGAGCAAGAAATGGATATTTTTTCCGTCATTACTTTGTGCGGCGGGCTGGCCTTCTTCCTCTTCGGTATGTCCACCATGTCCGCCAGCTTGGAGAAGCTGGCAGGCGGCAGGCTGGAGCAGCTTCTGAAGAAAATGACCGACAGCCGCTTGAAAAGTCTGCTGCTGGGCGCGGGTATTACCATTGCCATCCAGTCCTCCTCCGCCATGACCGTCATGCTGGTGGGTCTGGTGAACTCCGGCATCATGGAGCTGGGGCAGACGGTGGGGGTCATTATGGGGTCCAACGTGGGAACCACCCTGACGGCGTGGATCCTGTCCCTGTCCGGCATCGAGAGCGATGTGATCTGGCTGCGGCTCTTGAAGCCGGAGGTCTTTTCCCCGGTGATCGCCCTGGCCGGCGTTATCATGACCATGTCCGCCAAAAAGGCCCGGACCCGCAGCGCCGGGTCCATCATGGTGGGCTTTGCCGTGCTGATGACCGGTATGGAGCTGATGAAGGGCGCTATGAGCCCTCTGGCGGACATGCCGGAGTTCGCCGCTATCCTCACCGCCTTTACCAACCCCTTCCTGGGCGTTGTGGTGGGTGCGGTGTTCACCGGCGTGATCCAGTCCTCCGCCGCCTCTGTGGGTATTTTGCAGGCCCTGTCCCTTACCGGGGGCATCACCTACGGCATGGCCCTGCCCATTATCATGGGCCAGAACATCGGCACCTGCGTCACTGCCCTTCTCAGCAGCATCGGCGTCAACCGCAATGCCCGCCGGGTATCTGTCATCCACATCTCCTTTAACCTGATCGGCACGGCGGTGTGCCTGCTGGCCTTTTACGGCAGTGATCTTTTCTTCCAGTACGCTTTTATGGACGCCGCCATCGGCCCTGCGGGTATCGCCATGGTCCACAGTGTTTTCAATCTGGCCACCACCCTGCTGCTGGTACCCTTTACCAAGCAGCTGGAGAAGCTGGCCTACCTGGTGGTCCAGGAGGATGCCGAGGAGAAGGAGGAGAAGCTGGCTTTCCTGGACGAGCGCCTGCTGGCAACCCCATCGGTGGCTATCGCCGAATGCGCCAATAAGACTGTGGACATGGCCCGTCTGGCGGAAAAGACCATCCTCCGCTCCCTGTCCCTGTTGGAAAAATACGATGAGAAGACCGCATCGGAGGTTATCAAGAATGAGGACCGTTTGGACCTCTATGAGGACCAGCTGGGCACGCTCCTGGTCCACCTCAGCGGCAAGTCCCTGTCCGATGAGGACAGCCGCAATATTTCCAAACAGCTCCACACCATTGGCGACTTCGAGCGCATCGGCGACCACGCGGTGAATCTGCTGAAGACCGCTCGGGAGATCGATGAGAAATCCATCAAGTTCTCCGAACCGGCTTCGGAGGAATTGCGTATTCTCCTGGAGGCGCTGAAGGAGATCCTGGCCCTCACCACCCGGGCATACGCCGAAGGGGATCTCCGTCTGGCCGCCAGAGTGGAACCCCTGGAGCAGGTCATCGATGGTCTGGTAGCGGATATCAAGTCCAACCACATTGTCCGCCTGCAAAAGGGCCACTGTACCATCGAAATGGGCTTTGTCCTCTCGGATCTGCTGACCAACTGCGAGCGCGTCAGCGACCACTGCTCCAACATCGCTGTGGCCCAGATCGAAACCGCCCTGAACGCCTATCAGGCCCATGAATACCTTAACGCCCTGAAAACCGGTGCCGATGCCGCCTTCCGCACCGCCTTTGACGGCTACCGCGCCCAGTTCGCGGTGGCGAAGGAGAGCGCGGGCTAAGGAATACCGGAGGGTCCCGGACACGGCCCGCTCATCCGCACAGGCTCCGGTACAATTGTCAAAACAGGAAAAGCAGATATCCGCTGCGCATTTGCCGCTGGCGGATATCTGCTTTTTTATGCGGCTCTCCTTTTTCCGGGCGAACAGCAGCGCAATGTCCACACAATGAAGCCCATTTGCGCTGCTTTGCTGACGAAAAAATTGTCCGAAAGATGCCGGCTTATAACGGCAGTCTGTGGATAATGGCCTGGTTCAGCTTTTCATACTGCCCTCGGGGCAGAGGCAGTGTCTCCCCGCTGGTAAGTTCCACCTCCGTCCGGGTTACCCGCCGGATATAGGCGAGATTCACAACGCAGGACCGCCCCATCCGGTAAAACCGCTGATCCAGCGCCGCCTCAAACTCCGCCAGAGGCCGTTTGCAGGTATACTCCCGCTTGGCGTGGACAGTGACATAGTTCTGCCGCACGCTCAAATACCGGATCTCCGGCAGGGACACCCGTACGGTCTCACAGGGAAGTTCCAGCATCAGGACGGGTTCGTTGCGGATCAGGCGGCTGACCGCCCGGGTGAGGACCTGATCGAATTTTTCTTCGTCCACCGGCTTCATTAAATAATGAAGCGCGGCAACCTCATAGCCCTGGGCAATATAATCGGAGTAGCCGGTGATAAAAACGATCTGCACCGTTTCGTTGTCCCGCCGGACGGTTTTCGCCAGTTCCACGCCGTCCATACCGGTCATCTCAACATCCAGCAGGAGAACATCGAAGTCCTTTTTCTCCTCATATCGGAAGAGAAACGCTTCCGCCGAGGGAAAGGATTCGATCTCCACCTCCGCCCCCGTCCGTCCGGCCCACCGGGAGGCCAGACGGGCCACTAGCCGCCCGTCCTCCGGGCGATCATCACAGATGGCAAATTGATATTTCACAAGCGGAACCCTCCTGCTTCGCAATCTTTCCTGATACTATTCCTTGACTAAAGCAATATCGTTACCGGGCAGAAATCCAGGAATAGCAGTAGGCTTAGTCCCGAGACAAAAGTTCTTTTTGATACTTTTTCTTTCAAGAAAAAGTATGACAAAACTTACCGCACACGCCAAAATTCGCAGCATCCCGTGTCAAGGCAGATATCCTCCGCCCGCACGTTTACACAATAGATGCAATAGAGCGGGCGGGCCACCACCGCCTCTGCGGCCCTTCGATCCCTGCTATAGTGTATCATAAGAAAGAACCCGCCGCAATATTTTCTGAGGCCGCTTGATTATGAACGATGTGTAAATTCCTGGTACGGCATCTTGACACATGACAACCTGTCATGTATCATAGGCGGCAGCTTGAAACAAGGAGGGACCCCATGCCCCCCACGACCTTTTTCAACCTGCCCCCGCCCAAGCGGGAGAAACTTCTCCGGGCCGCTGTCGCCGAGTTTGCCCGCAAGCCCTACGGCGAGGTGTCCATCAACCGGATTATCCAGGCGGCGGAGATCCCCAGGGGCAGCTTCTACCAGTATTTTTCCGACAAGACCGACCTTTTCCGCTATGTGCTCCAGTGCTACAGCGAGCGGATGCAGGAGTTTTTGTCCGAGAGCCTTTCCCGCTGCGGCGGACGCCTGACGGACCTGCCCCTGGTCAGCTTTGACTTGGTCCTAGAGTACCAGCAAAAAGACACCGGGGAGCTGCGGACATTCCTCTCCATCCTGCGCCAGAACATGGAGCTGAACGCCAGCGAGGTCTGGAGCGCCTGCCCTCTGGTTCAGATGGTTCTGGAGCGGGCGGATTTCTCCCGCATCGCCCTGCAAGACCCGGAGGAACGCCGCGCTCTGGTGGAGCTGCTGCTGGGCGTCACAGGGCAGGCTCTGGCGGCGGCCGCCTGCGGTAAACTGACGGCGGAGGAGAGCCGGAGCCATTTGGCAAGCAAAATTGCAATCATCCGCCGGGGGGCGGAAAACAAGGAGGAACCATGTTAAAGCTAGACAACATCGTCAAAGTATACGAGACCGGCGGGGAGGACGTCACGGCCTTGCGGGGCGTATCCCTTTCCTTTCGGGAGAATGAATTTGTAGCCATCCTGGGCCACTCCGGCTGCGGCAAGACCACCCTGCTGAACATCGTGGGCGGCCTGGACCAGTACACCAGCGGCGACCTGATCATCAACGGCCGCTCCACCAAAGAATTCAGGGACCACGACTGGGACGCCTACCGCAACCACTCCATCGGCTTCGTGTTCCAGAGCTACAACCTCATCCCCCACCAGAGCGTGCTGGCCAACGTGGAGCTGGCCCTGACCCTCTCCGGCGTGAGCAAAGGGGAACGCCGCCGCCGGGCGGCGGAGGCCCTGAAAAAGGTGGGGCTGGCGGACCAAATCAGAAAGCGGCCCAACCAGCTCTCCGGCGGCCAGATGCAGCGGGTAGCCATCGCCCGGGCTCTGGTCAACGACCCGGACATCCTGTTGGCCGATGAGCCCACCGGGGCCCTGGACAGTGAAACCTCCGTACAGGTCATGGACCTGTTGGCGGAGATTGCCCGGGAAAAGCTGGTCATTATGGTCACCCACAATCCGGAGCTGGCGGAAAAATACGCCACCCGCACCATCCGCCTCCTGGACGGCCAGATCGTGGATGACTCCGCCCCTTATGACGGCGTTCAGGAGAAGCCCGTGCGGACCGAGGCGGGAAAGAAAAAGCCCTCCATGAGTTTCTTCACCGCCTTCTCCCTGTCCCTCAATAACCTTATGACCAAGAAGGGCCGGACCATCCTGACCAGCTTCGCCGGGTCCATCGGCATCATCGGTATCGCCCTGATCCTGTCGCTGTCCTCCGGCATCAACCGTTATATCAACCAGGTCCAGGAGGAAACCCTGTCCAGCTACCCCATCACCATTATGGCGGAGAGCACCGACATGTCGGACCTGATGGTTTCCCTTATGGGGGCCCACCAGGACGGCGGCGGCGAGGACCATGACCGGGAACGGGTCTATTCCTCCACGGTCATGTATGACATGCTCAACTCCATGATGAACGCCGAGGTCCAGACCAACAACCTCAGGGATTTCAAAAAGTATCTGGACCAGGGCGGCGGAGGGATCACGGACCTGGCCACCGTCCAGTACAGCTACGACTTCGGCTTTGACATCTATACCGAGGACGAGGACGGTGAGATCGTCAAGAGCGATGTCATGACCATGCTGCAAAACGCCATGAGCGCCATGTACGGCGGGGATTACTCCTCCTATTTTGCCACTATGGGTTCCATGTACGAGCGGATGGACGTGTGGGAGGAGCTGCTGCCCGGCAATGACGGCGGGGCCGTGGGAGAGCAGGTGAAGAGCCAGTATGACCTGCTCTACGGCAAGTGGCCGGAGAGCTATGACGAAGTGATCCTGTTCGTCAGCCGAAACAATGAAATTTCCGACCTGATGCTGTACGCCCTGGGCCTCATGTCCGGCGGACATATGACCGACAGCATGACCTCCGCCATGAACGGCGAGACCCTGGAGGTGGAGCAGCGCAGCTGGAGCTATGAAGAGCTGTGCGCCATGGACTTCAAGCTGCTGCTGCCTGCGGAGAAATACCAGCATGAGCCGTCCACGGACACCTGGGTGGACATGTCCGCCACGGATACGGGCATGGACTTCCTCTATAACAGCGACAGCGTGGGCACAAGGCTGAAGGTGGTGGGCGTGGCCCGCCCCAGTGAGGAATCCACCGCCGGGATGGTCACCGGAGCCATCGGCTACACCAGCGCCCTGACCACTTACGCCATTGAGACTACAGCGGAGATGGACATTGTAAAAAAGCAGATGGCGGACGAGGAGACCGATGTGATCTGCGGTCTGCCCTTCCCCAGCGAAGACGATGTGGAACCGCTGGACTGGCAGAAGGAGGACGCGGTCAAGGAGCATCTGCAAACCCTCTCTGACACGGAGAAGGCCGCCGCCTATATGGACGTCATGAGCCAGCCCGGCGAGGAGTACGTGGAAAACGTAGTCTCCCAGCAGATGGAGGGCATGACCCGGGAATCCATTGAGGAGGCCATTACCGCCCAGTACGCCGGGGAGATGGGCGTGGATGCGGAAACCGTCTCCGGTTATATCGCGGACATGGACGATGAGACCCTCTTCGCCCGGATCGAGGAGGCTATTGGCGAGCAGGTCCGGGAGCAGTACGCCCAGGGCGTCCAGGCCCAGCTGGGGGCCATGAGCCAGGAGCAGCTGGCCGCCCAGCTTGACACGGCGGTGGAGTGGACGGAGTATTCTGCCATCCGGGGGCCGCTGCTGACCACGGAGCAGTTCGTATACCTCTACGACAACTACATGCCGCCCACAAAGTCCAACTCCACCTATGAGGATAATCTGAATCTGCTGGGCTATGTGGATCTAGAGAGCCCCTCCACCATCAACATTTACGCCTCCACCTTCGCGGAGAAGGACCAGATCGCGGATAAGATCGCGGACTACAACGACTCCGTCACCGACAGCGAGGACGAGATCAATTACACCGACTACGTGGCGCTACTCATGAGCTCCATTACGGACATCATCAGCGGCATCAGCTATTTGCTTATTGCCTTCGTGTCCATCTCGCTGGTGGTCAGTTCCATCATGATCGGGATCATCACCTATATTTCCGTGCTGGAGCGGACCAAGGAGATCGGTATTCTCCGTGCTGTGGGTGCGTCCAAGCGTGACGTGAGCCGGGTGTTCAATGCGGAAACCCTGATCGTAGGCTTGGGCGCGGGGTTGATCGGTATCGGGGTAACGCTTCTGCTCATTATTCCCATCAACGCAGCTCTGCTCCATTTCACGGGCATTGCGGGGCTGAAAGCCGCTCTGCCGGTCCAGGGAGCCGTGGCCCTGGTGGCGATCAGCGCGCTGCTGACCATCATCGCGGGCCTGATCCCCTCCCGTGTAGCCGCCAAGAAAGACCCCGTGGTGGCGCTGCGGACGGAGTAAAACTTATACGGACAGCAAACGGCCCCCGCCATTGGGAAATGGCGGGGGCCGTCTATATTTTGCGGATAACCTCTTACAAATTCTTCCGGCATCAGGTAAAATAATGACGGAAACATAATTGCGGCAGGCCGCAGGGTGTTGGCGCACCCCACGGCCCTGTACGAGTGATCGCAGCACTCAGCACAGCAACATAGTTGCACCACGGGCTTATTATATCCGCTTTGCGCCTCTTTTGCAAGGACGGATTATGATAGGCCGTGCGTTCGCATTGAGAGATCAAGGCGGTGTTGGGTTTGAAAACTCAGCGCCGTTTTTATGTTTCCGGTGGGGTTCCTCTGGGATGGAGGCTTTGGCTTCCATCCCGGGGGCTCGCCGGGATACAGAAATGATATGTAAAAAGGGAGAACGTGTTATGAAAAAGAGGATCCTGTCCCTTGCGCTGGCTCTGGTGATGTGCCTGGGGCTCGCGATCCCCGCGCTGGCGGCGGAAATTGTGGACTCCGGGAAGTGCGGAGATAACCTGACCTGGACCTTGGACAGCGAGGGGACTCTGACCATCAGTGGGACGGGGGATATGTGGGATTATAATGATAATGAAGATAGCTTAGATTCTCCATGGATTGGAAATCAAAATATACAAAATGTTATATTTGAAGATGGTATTACTAGCATTGGTAAAGCGGCATTTGCCCACTGCAACCTAATTAGTGTATGGATTACGAGCAGTGTCACTCGTATTGGTACATCTGGATTCAATTTAAATGGCAGACTAACTGATATTACAGTGGATAATGAAAATCCGGTCTATTCATCAAAAGACGGTGTTCTATTCAATATACCCGCCGGTGCGGATTATACCCAGGCAGTGGCCTGGGCGGTGGAGCAGGCCGTTACCACCGGAACCGGCGATACCACATTCTCTCCTGAAAGCATCTGCAGCCGCGGACAGATCGTGACCTTCCTGCAACGCGCCATGGCGGAAAAGTAAAGAGCCAAACGGCTCCCGTTTCCGGCAAAACCGGAGTCGGGAGCCGTTTGCGATTCACTGGGCAAAGTTCGGGCCCCGCCCTCAGAGTCAGCTCAGAAGCGCCTCCGCGAGCTGCTCCATGGCGGTGGTATCGCAGTCTTTTATCGCGCCCTGGATGGTATGGACATCGCCGCAGATGGTGATATCCTTCATCGCCTCCAGATAGCTCCGCATGACCTTAGCGGCCGCAGGAGCCCAAGAGCCGTTTTCAATCAGGCAAACCTTCCTGCTGCGGTACGTCTTATCCCGGAGATGGGCCAGGAAATGATCCATGGCGGGAAACAGTCCGCCGTCATAGGTGGGGCAGAGCAGAACCATCTTTCCGCACAGAAACGCGTTTTCCACAGCCACGGCCTGATCCGCCCGGCAGAGGTCCACAGGGACTACTTTGGGGCAGCCCTTGGCGCCGAGGATGTCCACCATCTTTCCGGCGGCCTGGGCGGTGTTGCCATGGATGGAGGCGTAGGCCACCAGCACCGCGTCCGGCTCCTCCGGCTCGTAGCGGCTCCACTGGTCGTACTTGCCGATATAGTACCCCAGGTCCTCCCGCAAAACAGGACCGTGGAGGGGGCAGATGGTCCGGATGTCCAACCCCGCCGCCTTTTTCAGCAGCGCCTGGACCTGCGCACCGTATTTGCCCACAATATTGAAATAGTACCGCGCCGCTTCTTCGATCCAAGGACGCCCCTTGGACAGCGCCCCAAAGGTGCCGAATCCATCGGCGGAGAAGAGAATCTTCTCGCTGGACTCATAGCTCACCATGACCTCCGGCCAGTGGACCATGGGGGCCATAACAAAGGTCAGAACATGGCTGCCCAGGGCCAGGGTATCCCCCTCCTTGACGGTGATGGTCCGGGCTGCGTCATAGCGGTAGTACTTGGGCAGCATGGCGAAGGTTTTGGCATTGCCCACCAGCACCGCCTCCGGATACTTCTCCAGGAACGCGCCTACGCTGCCGGCGTGGTCGGGCTCCAAGTGATGAAGGACCAGATAGTCAGGTTTCCGGCCTGCAAGCTGTTCCGCCACGCGGTCCAGCCATTCCGCCGCTGCCCGGCGGTCCACGGTATCCAGCACGGCTGCCTTCTCGTCCAGGATTACGTAGGCGTTATAGGACACGCCGTTGGGCACCGGGTACTGGCTTTCAAAAAGGTCAATGGTGGTATCGTCCGCGCCCACGTAACGGACGGCAGCAGAGATGTGAAGATCGTTCATAGGAAGAGTTTCCTTTCTTACGCATTTTCTTTCATATTATAATGAGGTGAGCGGTTTTTGTCAACGGGGACGGCGAAAAGGGGAGTGTCCAAACACGCAGTTAAAGGAAGTCAAAAACAGAAAAGGGGACA
>CAMWTG010000024.1 GCA_947177115.1 uncultured Clostridia bacterium | reverse complement strand
TGACCTTCGGCGAGCTGGCCTCCATGACCGGCGGCGGCGGGCAGACCCCCGGCTTCATGGGCCACGGCCGCCACTTCATCGCCTCCAAGAAGTTTGCCGCCGCCGAGGGCGGCATCGCCCGGATCGTCTGGATGCCCAAGGAGCTGAAGGACGATGTGGCCCCCCGGCTCAACGCCACCGCCAAGGAGCTGCTGGGCATCGATGACTTCTGCAGCATGATCGGCGATGAGACCATCACCTCTGATCCCGAGGAGCTGATGAACTTCCTCACCGAGAAGGGCCACCCTGTCATGAATCTGGCCCCGCTGATGTAGATGTAAGAGATACGCTCCCGCGCTATTGGTGCAGCGTCCGTCTTTACTATGAAAAAAACGTGAATTTTCGGGAAAACCGCCCTGCCGCCCTTGCGGCGGGGCGGTTTTTGTGCTAATATAAATTGGTTGTCAAGTATCCAACAACAGAAAAACAAAAGATCACGAGGATAAAAGTTATGGAAATCACGCAGGGCGTCCGCTTTGACAGTCTGGGACTGTCGGAAGAATTGATGCGGGCACTGGAGAAAAAGAACTATCAGGTCTCTACCCCTATCCAGGCTGGGTGCATCCCCCCCATGCTGGACTGGCAGGACGTGACCGCAAAAGCCCCTACCGGCACAGGGAAAACCTTTGCTTTTGGTATTCCTATTATCGAACATATCGACACGGACAGCGACCAGGTACAGGCGGTCATTCTGGCCCCTACCCGTGAACTGGCCATGCAAATCACCTCGGAGATGCGGGACCTGGCTCAGTTCAAACCGGGCATCCGGATGGTATGCCTCTATGGCGGCCAGCCTATCGGCAAGCAGATCGATGCGCTGAAAAAGCGGCCCCAGATCGTTATCGCCACCCCTGGCCGGCTGGGGGACCACCTCAAGCGGCGGACCGTGCGGATCGATCAGGTCCGGACCGCCGTTCTGGACGAGGCGGACCGGATGCTGGACATGGGCTTCATCCACGATGTGACCAGACTGCTGGATCAGATGAAGAACAGGAAAAACCTGGGGCTCTTTTCCGCAACCATCAGCCGGGAGGTCATGGACATCGCCTGGGTCTATCAGCGGGACGCCGTGGAGATCACCGTACGGGCCGATGAGGAAAACAAGCCGGATATCCTGCAGTACCGGTTGGAATTGAGCATGGATCAGAAGGTGGATGCGGTGGAGCGGATCCTGCGCCTGGAGCAGTATGACCGGGTGATGATCTTCTGCAACACCAAGGGCAACACCGAGCGGGTCACCAAGCTGCTGCAGATGCGGGGCGTGGACGCCCAATGCATCCACGGCGATATTCCCCAGGAAAAACGGGAAAAGGTCATGGCCCGGTTCCGGCGGGGCGAGCTGCGGGTGTTCGTGGCAACGGATGTAGCCGCGCGCGGGATCGATGTGGACGATGTGGACGCGGTGTTCAACTATGACGTGCCGGATGAAAACGAATACTATGTACACCGGATCGGACGGACCGGACGGGCAAAGCGGCATGGGGTGGCGTACACCTTTGTGACCGATTATCCCAGCATGGTACGGCTCAATGATATCGCCAAACATACACGCAGCCAGATCCAGCCGGTGGCCTTCGGCGAAGACGGGAAACTGATCCCTGTGGAGAAAAAGTGATGGGTTCTATGAAGAAAAAGTGGATGTTTCTGTTGTGCGCGCTGCTGGCTCTGGCGCTATGCGCCTGCGGCGGAGCGCCGGACGATGGAACGGACCAGCCCCCTGTGGAGGAGACCGGCCCCTACACCCTCCATGTTCGGGTCAGCGAATCCCAGGCTACGCTGTCGCCCGCCGCTGTGACCGCCCGGGGCGGAGAAACCATCCTGTACCATCTTTTTGAGAATCTTCTGCGCTGGGAGGACGGCGGCGATGGCTGGGCGGTGCTGGCAAACGGTCAGGCGGAAAGCTATACCGTGGAAACCGACTACGCCGGGAATGCCACGTACACCTTTACCCTGCGGGAGGGTATTGTCTGGTCTGATGGGAAGGCTGTTACGGCGGAGGATTTTGTGACCGCCTGGCAGCGGCTGGCGGACCCAGCCAATGAGCTGCCCCACCGGGAGCTGATGTCGGCCATCACCGGATACGGCGAAGTGCAGGAGGACGGGGAACCGGCCCCGCTGGGGGTGTCCGCCCCGGACAGCCGGACGCTGGTGGTTGCGCTGAACGGCAGTCCCGCCTGGTTTCTGGAAGAGGTCTGTGCCGGGGCGTACACCATGCCGGTGCGGACAGATCTGGTTTCCCAGACCAACGGGGCGGTAACCAACGGAGCATACAGAGCGGCTGCCTGCACGTCCCAGCTGGTGACGCTGGAGCGCAGCGAAAGCTACTATGACGCGGATCCCGCCAGTCCGGAGATTATTGAATTTGCCGCGATCTCTGACAGCCAAAGCGACTACGATGCCCTGCTGGCCGGAGAGGCGGCACTGGTGGTCGATCTGCCCGCCGAACCCCTGCGGGTCCTGGCGGACAGCGGACTTTGGACGGCGGAGCCGGTGACGGAGACCTATGGCGTGCTGCTGAACACGCAGAAGGCTCCTTTTGACAACGAAAATGTACGGCTGGCCTTCCACCTGGCAGTGGACCGTCAGGCAATTGTGGATACGCTGGGCGATTTGACCGCGCGGCCTGCGCCGGGTATCGTGCCTTACGGCGTGTCCGATTACAGCGCACGGCCAGCGGTAGAAGAGGAACCACCGGAGGAAACGCTTCCCGACCCCAACGCCGCGCCGGAACCGGAGAAGCCGGCGGCTGTCTGCTGGGATTTCCGGACGCACAGCCTGGAAGTGGTGACAGCGGAACACGTCCACGACCATGAGGCCGACTGCAGCTATGCCCAGGCGCTGCTGGCCAACGCCGGATACCCCGGCGGCAGCGGTTTCCCGGAGGTGGAATATCTCTATGTCTACAGCTCCGAGAAAGACGCCGCAATTGCCCGCGCACTGCAATCCATGTGGAAAGAGTGCCTTGGCGTTTCCGTCACCATCCGGGGCGTCAACCAGGAAGAATATCAGACGGCCCTCTCCCCCGCTCTCCATGAAGAGAACAACGAGGATGACGGAAACGGTGAGAGTAGCGAGGCAGGAACGGAAGAAGAACTCTCCGGCATTCCCTCCTTTACCATGGCTGCCCAGGAGTTCCGGCCTTTTTACAGTGATGCGGAGATCCTGCTCAACCGCTGGCACAGCGGCAGCGAAGCCAATGTCTCCGGCTATGCCAGCGATGCTTTCGACATCCTTCTGGATGCCGCCAGCGCCGTAGTATCCCCCGATGCCCGGGACGCCTATCTGCATGACGCGGAGGCCATCCTGCTGACGGATTCGCCGGTGATCCCGGTGCTTTGCCGGGGCGGCAGTTATCAGCTGGCCGATGGGCTTGCCGGACTATACCGGGGGGCGGATCAGGTATTTTTCCTGTACGACGTGCGCCAGGAAAAAACAGCGGGCTGACCGGTTTTGCCAGTTTGTGTCTGTTGCCGATGCAACTGCAATGCGCATCTAATTACGGTATACTGACATCGTGAACTATTTAACAAGTCTATTTCTTTGGAATCATTCATGAGGAGGAAAAACATTTTATGAACAGCTGTACCGACTGCCTCAGCCGCAATACCTGCGCCAGCGCGGATAAGCCCATGGAGAACTATATCCGCTCCCTGCCCCTGGAGACCGCCCACCATCGGGTGGCCACCCAGGAGACCAAGTGCGGCTTCGGCCTCACGGGCGTGTGCTGCCGCCTGTGCGCCAATGGGCCCTGCCGCATCACCCCTGACGCCCCCCGGGGCATCTGCGGGGCCAGCGCCGACACTATCGTGGCCCGGAATTTCCTCAGAGCCGTTGCCGCCGGGTCCGGCTGCTACATCCATGTGGTGGAAAACACTGCGCGGCAGCTGAAAAACACCGGGCTGCACAAGGACAAGATCCGCAGCGAGAAGGCCCTGAACCATCTTGCGGAGATCTTCGGCGTCACCGGCACAGACAAGTACGATCTGTGCGTAAAGGTGGCGGACGCGGTGCTCTCCGACCTGTACCGCCCGGAGTACGAGCAGATGGAGCTGGTGGAAAAGCTGGCCTACGCCCCCCGGGTGAAGAAGTGGAAGGAGCTGGGCATCATGCCCGGCGGCGCCAAGGGCGAGGTATTCAACAACATCGTCAAGACTTCCACCAACCTCAGCTCCGACCCGGTGGAGATGCTGGTGAGCTGCCTGCGTCTGGGCGTGTCCACCGGATTGTACGGCCTGCAGCTGACCAATCTGCTCAACGATGTGGTGCTGGGCGATCCGGAGATCCGTCCCGCGCCGGTGGGCATGAACGTCATTGATCCGGATTATATTAATATCCTGATCACCGGCCATCAGCACTCCTTGTTTACTTACATTCAGGACCGTCTGCTGGACGCGGACGTGGTGGAAAAAGCCAAAGCCGCCGGGGCCAAGGGCTTCAAGCTGGTGGGCTGCACCTGCGTGGGGCAGGATCTCCAGCTGCGGGGTGCCCACTACACCGAGATTTTCGATGGTCACGCGGGCAACAACTACATCTCTGAGGCGGTGCTGTCCTGCGGCGCAATTGACGCGGTCCTGTCCGAGTTCAACTGCACCCTGCCGGGCATTGAGACCATCTGCGATGAGCTGAAGATCAAGCAGATCTGCCTGGACGTGGTGGCCAAGAAGGCCAACGCGGAGTACATTCCCTTTAACTACGAGACCCGCCAAGCGGACGGCGACAGGATCATCGATGAGATCATCGCGGCCTACAAGGCCCGCCGGGGCAATGTGCCCATGAACCTGTTCACGGACCATGGCAACAAGAATACCCTCACTGGCGTCAGCGAGGGCAGTCTGAAGGCCTTCCTGGGCGGCAGCTGGAAACCCCTCATCGACCTGATCGTCAAGGGCAAGATCAAGGGCCTGGCCGGCGTGGTGGGCTGCTCCAGTGTGGCCTACGGCCACGACACCCTGACCGCCGAGCTGACCAAGGAGCTGATTGCCAAGGACATCCTGGTGCTGACGGCGGGCTGCTCCTCCGGCGGACTGGAGAACATCGGCCTTATGACTCCCGAGGCCGCTGAGCTGGCGGGCCCCAATCTGAAGGCCGTGTGCAAGGAGCTGGGCATTCCACCGGTGCTGAACTTCGGTCCCTGCCTCGCCATCGGACGGCTGGAGATCGTAGCTACCGAGATCGCCGAAGAGCTGGGCGTAGACCTGCCCCAGCTGCCCCTGGTGCTCTCCGCCGCTCAGTGGCTGGAGGAGCAGGCGCTGGCGGACGGAGCCTTCGCCCTGGCGTTGGGCCTGCCCCTGCATCTGGGCGTGCCCCCCTTCATTACCGGCAGCAAGCTGGTGACCAAGGTGCTGACCGAGGATATGGTGGGCCTCACCGGCGGACGGGTCATTGTGGACGGCAACGGCAAGTCTGCGGCCAACACCCTGGAGGCCATCATCGAGGAGAAGCGCAAGGCCCTGAACATTTAAGGGAGGCGCGAGAAAATGAAACGAATTTTTATTGATCCCGCCAAGTGCGATGGGTGCAAGAACTGCACCCTGGCCTGTATGGCATCCCACCAGGATATGACGCCCCGCAAGGGGACCCTGGCGGAGATCCGGCAGGCTATGTACGCCCTGGATCTCACCGATCCGGCTGCCCAGTCCCGAAACCGGATCATCTCCGATGGCCGGGGCGGGTACAGCCCCATCTTCTGCCGCCACTGCGACATCCCGGACTGCGCGGGAGCCTGCATGAGCGGCGCGCTGGAGAAAAATATGGAAACCGGCCTGGTGGAGTATAACGGGGACAAATGCGCAGCATGCTATATGTGCGTAATGAACTGCCGCTACGGCGTTCCGGCTGTTACGCCGGACCGGAAACGGATGGTAAAATGCGACTTCTGCCAGCATCTGGAGGAGGGCCCCGCCTGCGTGCGGGCCTGCCCCAAGAAGGCAATTGAAGTAAGGGAGGTATGACCATGGAGCGATTTGTCATTATTGGCGCCGGAGCCGCCGGTATCAGCGCCGCCCAGGTCCTCCGGGAATTTCGCCCCAAGGATACCATTACGGTGATCTCCATTGACGAGCACGTCCACTCCCGCTGTATGCTGCACAAATTTTTGGGCCATGAACGGACCATTCAGGAGATCAACTTTGTGGACGGGGATTTCTTTGAGAAGAAGGATATTTTCCACATCGCCTGCCAGACTGTAACGAAGATTGATACCGAGGGGAAAACGGTCTTTTACGGCGAGAACTACAGCATCCCCTACGACAAGCTGCTGATTGCCACCGGGTCCGGGTTCTTTATCCCTCCTATCCCCCACTTCCGGGAGGCCCCCAATGTGTTTGGTTTCCGGGACCTCAGCGATGCGCTGAAGATCGATGATGCCTTTGCCAAAGGCAAGCGAGTGTTCATTGTGGGCTCCGGCCTGGTGGGCCTGGATGCGGCCTCCGCGCTGTGCCGCCGGGGGGCGGAGATCACCATTGCCGAGATGGCGCCCCGGGTGATGCCCCTGCAGACGGACGACTACGCCGCAAGCGTGTATCAGAAGGTCTTTGAGGACCAGGGCTGCCGCTTCCTGCTGGGCATTGGAGCCACGGACGCGGTAGTGGACGGTGAGGGGAATATCACCGAGGTGATCCTCTCTACCGGGGAGCACGTTGCCTGTGATTTTATCATCATGGCGGCAGGCGTGCGGCCCAGGATCCAGATCGCTCTGGACAGCGGCATCAAAGCCGAACGGGCTATTGAGGTAGATGATCACCTGCGGACTTCCGCGCCGGACGTGTACGCGGCAGGCGACTGCACGGGCCTCTCCGGCGTGTGGCCGGACGCTATGGCCCAGGGCAAGGCGGCGGCGGAGAACATGGCGGGGATCGACACTCCTTATGAGAAGCCCTATCCGTTCAAGAACACCAGCAATTTCTTTGGTGTGACCATGCTCAGCGTGGGGCGGATGGATCTGACTGAGGGCGCGGACGTGATCGTCCACAAGACGCCTACGGAATACAAGAAAGCTATTATTACCAACGGGAAACTCACCGGGTACCTGTCTTTGGGCGACATCTCCAACCACGGGCTGTACCTGCATCTTATCAAAAATGGGATTGATATCAGCGATAAAAAGGATAAGATCTTCCGGCTGACGTTCGCGGACTTTTACGGCATCAACGAGAAAAACGGCGAGTTTGTCTATACGGTATGACGCAAAGCTCCAGAGCCCTTGCGGGCTCTGGAGCTTTATGGCTGTTCCGCTTTTCCGGCGGAACGCTCCCTCCCCGGAGACAGCCGCCAGGGAGTTCTTTGCCATCCTACCGCAGAAGGACCGGCTGGAGCTGCCGGCCCTCCAGGGCCGCCTCTACCGTCTCTCCTATACGGGTAAAATCCGCCATCAGAGAGCAAGGCTTTTTATCAGGGTCATCCTGCCCGAAAGGTTTGTATAAATTAAGCAGTATCCGTAAACAACCTACCGCAACCTCACAAGGACTGCAGGGAGCAAATCCCGGACAGTCCGCTTTTCGGCAAGCTACAGCGTCCCCCGGCTTCAAACCGGGGGACGCTGATTATGCCTTTTACATTATCCGGGGATCATTCGCACAGCAGGTCGTCATCGTAATCGTCAAATTCGGAACAGCAACCCCTGCCGGACAGCTTACCCTTGATCGCGGCAGCGTCCTCCGCCAGCTTGTCCCAGCAGCCGATCATCACGCAAATCAGCCCTGCGGCAGCCAGCGAAAGACCAACGATTTTCAGCACGAAGCGCCATGTACTAGAACTCTTCATGATAGACCTCCTAATAAAATCTAAAATACCTTTTTATTATATAACAACTTGCGGAGAATTACAATCATTTTTTCTTGAATCTGGAATCAGGGATCACATGGACTCGCATCAATGCTGATATTCAAATTCCAGATCATACAGACTGACCAAATCACCGTCTTTAATGCCCATAGCCTCCAGCCGGTCAAACAGACCGCTTTCCCGCAGCATCTTGTCAAACCAGTTGCGGCTTTCGTAGTCGCCGAAATTGGTGTTGGAAATCAGCCGCTGGAGCCAGGGGCCTTCCACCAGATACACGCCGTCCTCTACGGTGATCTCCAGAGGCTGGCTGACGTCCACCTTGGGCGGGCGCTTGACGTACTCGGGAGCATAGACCGCTACGGGGGGCAGCTCTTTCAGCTTGTTGGCCACGGCAAAAATCAGCTCACGGGTACCCTGGTGGGCGGCGGCGGAGATGGTATACAAGGGGAAGCCCAATGCCTCCACATGCTCCCGCAGCGCCCCCAGAAGGCTGTCGTCTGTCATGATATCCGCCTTGTTGGCGGCTACGATCTGAGGACGGGAGGCCAGCTCGGGGCTGTACTGCTTCAGCTCCTGGTTGATGGCATCGAAATCTGCTACAGGGTCTCTCCCCTCGCTGCCGGAAACGTCCACCACATGGACCAGCAGGCGGCAGCGGTCAATGTGCCGCATAATCTCATGTCCGAGGCCCGCGCCTTCGCTGGCCCCCGCAATGATGCCGGGGATGTCCGCCATGACAAAGCTGACGCCATCGTCTACGTAGACTACGCCCAGGTTGGGGTACAGTGTGGTAAAATGATAGTTGGCGATCTTGGGATTGGCACGGCTGACCACGCTGAGAAGTGTGGATTTGCCCACGTTGGGGAAACCCACCAGTCCTACGTCCGCCAGGAGCTTCAGCTCCAGAATCACCTCCATACTCTCGCCGGGGAGCCCGCTCTTGGCAAAGCGGGGCGCCTGCCGGGTGGGGGTGGCAAAATGGGTGTTGCCCCATCCGCCCTTGCCGCCCCGGCAGAGGACAAAGGGCTCATCGCCGGACATGTCCTGGATGATCTCGTTGGTCTCCAGATCCCGGACCAGGGTGCCCCGTGGGACGCGAATGGTGAGGGACTTGCCGTCCTTGCCGCTCTTGCGCTGGCCCATACCGTCCACGCCGTTTTCCGCAACATATTTGCGCTTGTAGCGGAAATCCATCAGAGTGGAGAGATTATCGTCCACCTGCAGGATAATGCTGCCGCCCGCGCCGCCATCGCCGCCATCGGGACCGCCGGCGGCGATGTATTTCTCCCGGTGGAAGGAGACGCAGCCGTTGCCGCCCGCGCCCGCTTTCACGGTGATGCGCGCTTTATCAATAAAAGTTGTTGCCATAGTGGCTCCTCCTTGGTATATAGTCGATCATATAGGCAGCCGGTAGACCCGCTGCCGCTCCATGCCCTCCCGCCAGGCGAAGTATTCCCGGGGAACCTCACAGATTTCCAGGAGCTCCGAGCCCAGGCCCTCGATGGTGCGGTAAGAGGCAATGTTGCCCTCCGCGCAGGTGAGATAGAGGGAAGTCATACCGTGATGCCGGGCCACGGGCAGGATCATGCGGCAGGCCGCGCGGGCACAGCCGTGGCCGCGGTAGGGCTCATCGATCTCATAGCCAATGTTTCCGTTATAGTATGTGTGAAAAGTTGCACCGATACGAATGCTGATTTTGCCAACGGGCTGTCCGTTCACCAGGATATCATAGAAGTAAAAAGGCAGGCCGTCCGGACCCGCTGGGACCTTTTCGGTGATCTGCAGGGTCATTGGACCGCTGGTGATGCGGTCGAATTGGTCGGTGAAGGTGAACATACAGATCTCCTCTCCTTATATGGGAAGCTTTCCGATAACCGGCGTCTATCAGCTGCTCCCCTGCTCTATTACCCGATAAACTTTTTCAGACCAATCCCAAATGTCCTTGCAATCATTTTCGACATAGACCACCTTATTTTTCAAAGAAAGTGGGATACAGGCCGCAAGTTCGCTCTTTACCTCCATTGGAATAACGATCCTATGCACCCAGCCGCTGAGTTCTATTTCATCCTTCACTTTCACAGGCAACACGCCGTCAAATACCGCTTTTGGATGCATTTTCAATTCATCATACTTGAAATAGAACCGCACGCCCGGCTTGAACCGCACGCTTAAATCCTCTTCGCCTGGAAAACGCTCCAACGCTCGTTCCATTACCAACCGGTCCCCTGCCTGACAATTGCCCCATGCATACATGATATATTCAAAATAATCGGGAGGATCGTTCGCCGCGTTTCTTTTTTCACTCATTAACTGCTCAACAGACACATTGCGAGCCTTTAACGCTGACAAAAGCTTTCCACATTTGAAAATCTTTATTGCATTCTCAATTGACGTTGTGTGGCACACATATTCCGTGACGCATCCTTTCCGGGTTGGACATGCCGTGCATTCTGTCAATAATGCAGGACGCGGCACATGCCGGTATGCCTCACGTTCCTCAATGCTTTGGCTGATCAAGTCAAGCAAAGCATGATCTTCGCACTCTATTTTGCATTCCCTGCCATATTTGTTTTCATATGCGATAAATTCAATAATAGTTCGAATTTCCCAAGCAGTTATTTGCGGGTAATTTGAAAGTTTCTTGTAAAAAATGCTGTCCCAAACTTCTGTACATTCAAAATTTCCGACTCTTATCAGCATACCGGCCTCTGCAAATCAGGTTTAATGTGTTGGTTTTACCCAAAAGGTTCCCATCGATCCATGCGCAGCATCCATAACGGATGAAAGTCCCTCATCCATTTTCAAAAGTAAATCCGCAGTTATGGTTGTTTTCTGTTCCACAGATCTGGTAATGGCCATTCGTATATTCTTCAATGACTTTTTTCCAAAACCTGCCAGCCGCCGTATTGTTCTTCCAAAAGCAGACCTCCCAGAGCCCGCGATGCAGGTCAAACAGCTGTGCCGCAACATGTTTGCCGACTCCCATTCTGCGGTACTTCAGCATGACAAAAAATTCACCAAAGCACCGGGCGTCCGCTTCCTTCCGGTAGTCACAATGGGGGCAGATCAAGGCAAATCCCGCGATTTTTCCATCAACGCGGATCAGATAGGGAAATCTTCCCCCCTCATTCCAGTAATCATCGATGTGGTCATATCCATAGTATCCATATTCGCTGATATCGTCATTACTGAATGCCGAAAACTCATAATTGTACAGCTCCATAAGCCGTATCAACAATGGCTTTTCCTCAACAGACATTAGGTGCAGCGTAATATTCATATCATTTTTCCCTATTCATTACGAAATCCAAAGTGCGCGGCGACTCTTCCGGCTAATTCCTCAATTTTCATACTTCCGTCATTTATGATAGAAGCATAGTTTTCTTGATCGCACTGTTTTTGCACTTCTTTTGCAAACAGGATATCCCGAACCATCCAATTACGGAAAGCCTGATCTTTGCTCCGGCACCCTTCCAGTATATAGGGTACAAACTCCCGTTTGCTGTAGTGGAAGATTTGAAACTCACCCGCAGGCGTGATGGCTATATACCGGCTGCCCAGCACACCCGCCCACCGCATCAGTTTGGGCACATAGGCCGCCCCTTCTGTGATCACGCTCCTCTGTGCCGCGACTCGCTTCAGATCGGCAGACACATATTCAAAAACTTCCGCATAAAAGTCCAATTCCTCCCGGCATTGGAGCAGCGGGTCCCGCATCCATGTCTGCTCCGCGTCCATTGCAACGATCTTTTTGCAGACCGGATACCCGTTTTGTGCGCCCCGTCTCGTATATTCATCGAGAATGCCGTCCACTTTAAAGTAGTATAAATCGTATTTCTGTGAAAGCATTTCGGCCACCGTGCTTTTTCCGGCGCAGGGCGAACCGCCAATATAATATATATTTGCCATCTGTTTCATCAAATTTTACCATAAAATTCCAAAGAACGCAACGTGTAACAATAAATTTGCAAATATCCGGCAAAAATTTCACATCCCGGGTCTTTTTACCGGCACCGGTCCTGATATTCCGAGGGAGACACGCCCACCAGCTTCTTGAAGGTACTGCCGAAATAGGCCACGTCCCGGTACCCCACCAGCTCCGCTACCTCGTAGACCTTGTACCGGCAGTCCTGGAGCAGCTTCATGGCCGTATGGATCCGGTACTGGGTCAGATAGCTGATGATGGTGTAGCTGGTCTCCTTTTTGAACACATGGCTGAGGTGGCCCTCGCTGACCCCCAGGTGGGCGGCAATGGAGGTAATGGAGATATCCTGATCCCCATAATGGGCGGCAATATATTCCAGGGCCTGGAGGACATACTTGCTCTTGTCCCCTTTCACCAGGGGCAGCGCCTCCTGCGGCGTGAGGGAGGTCTGCTCCCGCTCCTTCCGGCGGATCTTATCGATAGCCGCCGTAAGCTCCTGGTCCCGGAAGGGCTTGAGCAGATAGTCGTCCGCGCCGAACTGCAGGGCGGCGCGTGCGTAAGAGAAGTCACTGTAGGCGGTCAGCACGATCACATGGGCCCGGCAGCCCTTCTCCCGAAGCCGGTTCATCATCTCGATGCCGTCCATTTTCGGCATCCGCACATCGGTGATGATAAGGTTGGGGTTGAACCGCTCCACCGCCGCCAGCCCCTCCTCGCCGCTGGCGGCCTCGCCCACCACCACGCAGCCCATGGCCGCCCAGTCCACCCCCAGAACGATCCCCCGGCGGACCAGGGCCTCATCGTCAACGATCAGGACTTTCAGCATTTTCCTTCTCCCCTTCTCTCTGTATTGGCAGGCGCAGCCACACACAGCTGCCCTCCTCTTCCTGGTTCCGGGCGGACAACCCATAGCCCTTACCATAATGCAGGCGGATGATGCTGTCCACATTGTACAGCCCCAGACGCCCGCCCGGGAGCCGCTTATCCTCACTGTTGAGCCGCTCCAACACCTCCGCAGACAGGCCCGGGCCATTGTCGGAGACATACAGCAGCAGATCCCCGTCCTCCTCGCCGGCCCACAGCTTCACATACCCCTCCTCCCGGTCCACCGCGCCGTGGACAATGGCGTTCTCCACCAGAGGCTGGAGGCACAGCTTGGGCACCCGGCAGGACTGGTACCGCTCCGGCACATCGATCTCGCAGACGAACCGGTCCTCGAAGCGGACGGATTGGATGTCCACATACCGTTCCACCAACTCCAATTCCCGCTCCAGAGGCACGATCTCCTCTCCGGAGATCGAGGAACGCAGGAGCACCGCCAGATCCGTGGCCAGCTGGGCCACCTGGGGAACCTGATGGCCCACCCCCAGCCATTTCACCGTGTCCAGGGTGTTATAGAGGAAGTGCGGATCCAACTGGGCCTGCATCATCCGGATACGGGTGTCGTTGAGCTCCTTTTGCCGCTGGACGGAGCGGTCCAGGTTCAGCCGGTACTCCTCCGCCATCCGGTTGAACCTCCCGCCCAAACGGCCCAACTCATCAGACCGGTCTGTCTCCAGACGGACATCGAGCCGGCCCCGCTCGATCTCTCCCATGGCCTGATCCAGCTGCTGGACCGGCTCGGAGAGATACCGGCTGAGGATCCAAGCGCTCAAAAGGCTCAGCGCCAGGCACAGCGCCCCCATCAGCGCTCCCGTCAAAGAGATGGCCCCCAGCACCGGGTCCGAGAATGCGCGGGGCTGCTGGAGGATCAGGGTGGAACCGGTACCTTCGTGGCCCACGGCAAAAAACCGGTAGTCCCCGCCGGAGAGCGGCTCTCCCCGGAGCAGCTGCCCCCGCAGCAGCTCCGCGGCAGCGGCAGTCTGGGCGGGGCGGGAGTAGTACACCGGCCTCCATCTGCCATCCAGCAGCAGCACCTCGCTGGCGGCAGGGTACCGTCCGGCAAAGAGACGGTCAAAGCCGCTTTGTTCCACCGTGGCCGTCACATACCCCAATGCCTCGCCGCTATAATCGCGGACGGCTCTGGCGGCAATCAGACCGCCCTCCGGCCCGGAGCGGAGGATCATGCCCCCCTCCTCCCTTGCGGCGCGGAGCACGCCCCACTCCGGATCCATGTCCGCCGCCGGCAAGGCGCTGGCGGAGGTATACCGGCAGCAGCCGTCCCGGTCGTAAATATCGAACCGGACGTATTCCTCCAGCGGCTGGGCTGCTTGAAAGAGGACCTGGTACAGCGTCCGGGATTCCCCGCCGCCCCGGCGGAGGGCGGAACGGACCACCGTGCTGCCCGCCAGCTCCTCCATGGTTTCCCCGCAAACGCTCTGGAGACCGTCCAGCACCTCCCGCAAGTCCGCCAGCTGGCCCTGGGCGGCATCGGACAGATGCTTCTCGCTGCGAACGATCTGCAGCCGCATCATCAGCGCCCCGCACAGCAGCATCGGCAGCACGGCAGCCAGCAGCATGGTCACAAAGATCCGGTTCCGAAAGGACCGGCGCACCCAGGCCCTCATGATGCCGCCTCCAGCGTCCGCCAGCGGTTCAGGACCGTTTCCCGGCCTGCGGCCGCCTGCTCCAGGTCATAGTCCAAAACGGTCATATCCTCCGCCTCCTCCGGGAGCAGGTCCGGCCTCACCGGCCTGCGCAGGCACTCCCGGGCAATATACCGCTGCACATCCGCACTGAGAGCAAAGTCAATAAACTGTCTGGCATTTTCCTCATGGGCGCAGCCGCTGATCACGGCCATGCCGTCCGCCGCCGCGCTGGTCCCCTCTTTGGGATACAGCACAGCCCCATCGCGGCCCGCCCGAACAGCCTCCAGCGCCGCCGGTTCCGTGGTCACGCCAATGGTGCAGCTGCCCTCCGCCACCGCGTCCGCCACCTCATCCACCACATCGCTGATGCCCGGCAGCGTCCTGCCGTCCAGATTGCGGTAAAAGGTTTCCAGCGTATCCTCCCCCGGCAGGACCTGCATCATGGTGGCCAAGGCGGTATAGCTGCAGCCGGAGACCGTAGGATCGGCAAAAGCGATCCTGCCCCGCCACACCGGGTTCAGCAGACTGGACCAGCCCTCCGGCGGATTCATCCGCACCAAAACGGGATTGTATACGATCACCACCGGTAGGATGGAGAAAGGCATCCAGCTGTTGTCCCCACAGAGAACGGAGGGATCGATCTCCATTGCCGCCGGACTGGCATAGGGTGAAAATAATTCCTTCCGGGCGGTCAGGCTGTCCGCTCCTCCGCCGAAAAGGAGGTCGCATGCGGGGCGGTCCCGTTCCTCCGTCAGCCGGTCCAGAAGCGCCGCCGTGCCGCCGGTCTCTACCTGGACCCATATACCAGTACGCTCCTCAAACTCTTTAACAATAGGGTCATAGACCGATTCCGGGTGGGACGTATAAATGACCAGCCGGCTCTCTTCCGCCGGGGCAAAGTCCGAGAAGCAGGTTTCTTTTGCGCCGCCGCAGCCGGGAGCCAGGAGCAGCAGCGCTGCCGCCAGCAGCGCTGTCAGGCGGTTTTTCATAGGCGCATCCCCTTTCGCGCTTTTTCTGCTTTCTGTTATTGTAACAAAAGCGGCGCGGGAATGCAAGGGCGCGTACGCGGACAAGCATCGGCAGGTCCAGAGATTGATGCCGCCTTTTTGGGGGAATA
This sequence comes from uncultured Clostridia bacterium, assembly GCA_947177115.1. Classification (GTDB taxonomy): domain Bacteria; phylum Bacillota; class Clostridia; order Oscillospirales; family Oscillospiraceae; genus Pelethomonas. The sequence goes on along the minus strand of CAMWTG010000024.1, from coordinate 1,145 downwards.
CAGAGGGATTTCCACGAAAACAGACCGGCACATTTTGTGCCGGTCTGCATAGTCTTGCGCTTGGCTCCTATGCCCGCAGAGTCAGCTCCGCCTTGAACAGGTCGCCATCCACATACAGTTCAAATCCGCCGCCCATCAAAGCCATGAGGCTCCGGGCAATATTCAGCCCCAGACCGCTGCCCTCGGTGTGCCGGGAGGCATCGCCCCGCACGAACCGCTCCATCAATTCCTCAGCGGAAACATTCAGCGGATCCCGGGAGATATTCTTCACCGATAGAACTACCTTCCCTTCTCGGGCCCCCAGATCCACATACACCCTGGTCCCTGCCAGCGCGTACTTGCAGACATTGCTGAGCAGATTGTCCAGCACCCGCCACAGCAGACGCCCGTCCGCCAGAGCCATGAGGTTGCCCTCGTAGGTATTGACAATGACCTCCAGCTTACCCGCCGCCAGTTTCTCATCGTAATCGCCAATGGCCTGATGGATGATCTCGTTGACAACAATGGGCTCCAGGCTGACGGTGATGTTGCCGGTGGACGCCTTGCTGGCCTCCACCAGATCCTCCGTCAGCTTTTTCAGCCGGTTGGCCTGCCGGTCCAGCACCGATAAGTATTCCCCGGCAGCCGGCGGAAGGTCCTCTTTTTTCAGCAGATCCACGTAGTTGACAATGCTGGTAAGGGGGGTTTTGATATCGTGGGAAACATTGGTGATCAGCTCGGTTTTCAGCCGCTCGCTCTTCAGCCGCTGCTCCACCGCCTTGTTCATGCCCACGCCAATAGCGTTAAGGTCCTCGGCATGGCGCTTCACATCAAAATACATTGTCTCCGTATCCAGATGAGCCTCCAGATCCCCGGCAGCCAAAGCGGAGCCCATATCACGGACTTTTTGCAGCTGCAGGGACAGCAACGCCGCTCCTACCACCAAGACGCCGTCCAACGCGGCGGTAATCAGGAAGAAGAAAAAACCATCTCTGGATATCAGGATCAGCAGACACATCAAAGATTGTATCCCCAGTATACCTGCCGCAAATAGGATCGTCCGCCAAGTCATCGGCAGGATGCGCACCAGCTCCACCACAGCCCGCCAGCACCGCCGCCACAGCCGGGTACACCAGCGGCACAGCCGCCAGCAAAGGGTATTGCGC
>CAMWTG010000023.1 GCA_947177115.1 uncultured Clostridia bacterium | reverse complement strand
GCCTTCACATCGGTCTTGCCGCATACGCAGGTGCCGGTCCACTCCTTGGCATCCTCGTTCCAGGTGTAGCCGGTGTAGCTGTGATCCGCCATGGAGCTCTCAACTACTTCGCCGCAGCCGATGCAGGTGTGCCAGTGCTGGGTCTCACCAGGCACCCAGGTATCGCCCGGGACACAGGTGTGGTCAGCATTCTCGGGCAGCTCCGCCTTCACATCGGTCTTGCCGCATACGCAGGTGCCGGTCCACTCCTTGGCATCCTTGTTCCAGGTGTAATCGGTGTAGCTGTGCGGGGTCTTGGTATCTGGTGCGTCACAGCCTTCACGGGTGCAGACATGCCAGTGCTCAGTATCGTCCTTCTGCCAAGCCGCCCCAATAAAGTCATGGTCCAGAGCATCGATCTCATCGCCGCCGCTGACCCAGCTACTGCAGTCGTTGCACCACACACCGGCCTCGGTACCGGGAGCGGTGCAGGTAGCGGGAACCTCAACTTTGTTCTCTGTGTGCTTGTGATTGTTTCGATCAAAAGAACCTTTTAATGCCTCAACAATAACATAATCACACACAGAACATTTGCTGCCAGCGGTTTGACCGGGCGTCACGCAGGTAGCCTCAACGGTCTCGCCAAACGGCGTAGGCTGGTGGGAACCGGAAGCCGGGTCCTTCGTGCCGCAGCCATAATCGCAATAACGCTCATGCCCATTCGTGGTAGGCATCCATGCAGCAGTATAAGAATGCGGCTTTTTACTGCCTCTGTCCGTTTCTGTCTCTTGGTGCTCACAAAGGCCACAGGTTTTGGTCTTTGTACCATCATTCAGACAGGTTGCGTCATTATTGGACACAGCTTCACCAAATGTATGACCGAACATATCGCAATATGCTTTAGGATCGTCAGTCCAACCGGTGCCCTTTATCCAGTACATGCCGCAACAAGAGCAGCGAGCAATCCAGTCCTTGGGCAATGGAATAAACCAAAGCCAAACCCGCTCTTTGTTCTCGTGCTCGCCGGAAGTATAGCACAGGTAACATTTCCCATCATGTGTATGATGGGAGGTGTCAACTCCATCCGCCAGCAAAGCGATACCAAAATCATCCACATACTCATCTTCATGAATATGCTCATCCAGCTCCGCCTCGCCGGCATACGCCACGCCGGGCAGCATACTCAGGCACATCATCAGACATACCAGCAGCGACAGGCCCCGCCTGCCTAGGTTTTTCCATTTTTTCATTTTACATATTTCTCCCTTTCTTTGCTTATTTCGGACGCAAAGAGTCCGGCGGCCGGGCTGGCATGGCCGCATCGCCGCAAAGTTCGCTCCGCCCGCCTGCAGCGGGCGTTGTTTCGCGCCTTTGCGTCTCTTTTTTCCGCGAAGCCCGCTTTTCCGGGCTTTTGCGGTGATCAGAAGCGATGGACTTTAGCCCCCATGACTTTGCAGTCCCACGGTTTCCCGTGGTTTGCGAAATCGCAACCCGGCGAGCATAGCGGAGTTTCCCCCGCCTTAGCCCCGTAGCTTTGCCGTCCCATCGTTTCCAATGGTTTGCCACGCGCTTTCCGCTGAGATCGTTCCGATGCCACCAGCGCTCTGGCATCCGGCTTCGCCCCTGGCGGACAGTGATTGTGGCATAGACGGCCCCCTTCAAAATCATATAGTCGAGCTTGCTTGTAACATATATACCGCCCGGCTTTCCCCGATGGAATGGAAAATACGGGAGCATATCCTCACTGTTTGGCGGTCTGGGCGTATTCGTCCAAAAATGGCTGGTGCAGTTGTTCCTCCGCCCGTTTGCGGGCCTTGACGGCATCGTCAAAATTCTTGTAGCTGCCCAGGTAGTAACGCGTCCCTTTAAAGCAGATCATAGCCCGCCAGCGCTGCTTCTTCGCCCGCCAATCTACGCCGGGCACACCGCTGGTGTTGTTGCAGCGTACGGTTCCGGCCCGGATCATCTCCACGCAGGTGCCGTCCACATAGGTCAGGCTAGCCCGCCCGACCTCGGCGGGAGGCTTGCCAAAAAGCGCTTTGTCGCACCCGCAGGAGGTGCGATGGCCGTCCCGCAGCCGGACAGTGGGCGCCACCGTTTCCTGTCCGCAGTCACACCGGCACAGCCAGGCTGTGCGGCCTCCGATATTTTCCGCCGGAGCCAGCACGGTGAGCTTTCCGAATCTTTGACCAGTCAAATTTAGCTTTTTATTTGAGTGGGCCACAGCTCTCATCATCTCCTTGTGACAAAATTTTCATTTTGTCACAAGGTTGCCTGCTTTTGGGTGATTCCAAAGGAGTTTTTAATAAAAAAGGGCACAAAATTTAAGGACTGCGAAAAAATGTTTTCTCAGCCCTTGAGATTTTGTGCTCTTTTCGGTAATTTGCTGATTTTTTTGAAATTACCTTCCTTTTTGTAAAGGTTATGCTATAATAGATAGATAAAACTATGTACAGTGAGGGGACAAAATGAAAATTTTGTCAACATGCCCAAACTACGTGACCAGCCCCAGCCTTTCCAGCTGCCTTGCATGTTCCGCGCCGGTGGTCATGAGATAGATGCGGGTAGTATTGATGGAGCTGTGCCCCAGAATGTCCGCCAGCTTAACAACGTCTTTACAGGCCCGGTAAAACGCCGTGGCAAACAGGTGCCGGAGATTGTGGGGGAAGACTTTGGACTCCTCCACGCCCGCTTTCGCGCACAATTGCTTCATCTCCCGCCAGATCTGGCGGCGGGAGATACTTTTTCCGCCTCTGGTGAGGAATATCTCGCCGGAGGTGATTTTCTGCTGCCGGGCATACTTCATCAGTTTCCGGCACAGCTTGGCGGGCAGCAGGATGGTGCGGATCTTTCCTTTCAAAGAAATCTCCGCCCGCCCCCGTTGGAGCGCTTCCATAGTGATGCAGCGCACTTCGCTGACCCGAAGACCGGTGGAGCAGATGGTTTCCATGAGCAGGCCAAGCCGCTCCTGGCCGCTCTCTCTGGCGGCGTCCAGAAGACGGCAGTAATCGTCCCTGGTCAGCTCCCGGCTCTTCTCCCGGAAGATCCTGCGCTGGATGCGCAAAAATTTGACCCTGCAGTCCTCCCGTCCCAGGAACGCGAAAAAACGGTTGACGGCGGAGAGCATAGAGTTGACCGTAACGGGCGCATAACCCCGGGCAAGCAGCGCATCCCGCCAGCCGGAGGCGGCCTCCCCTGCCAATTCCCTGCCGTCCAGCCAAAGAGCAAAAGCGCGGACATCCCGGCAGTATTTCTCAACGGTCCCCGGGCTGCGGTCCTCGCCCCGCAGGCAGGCGGCAAACCGGCTGCATTCATTTTCCGTGATAGTCATAAAAAAGCCTCCTTTTGTGTGATCCTATATAGTTTCACACAAAAGGAGGCTTTGTTGCATTACCAATAGAAACTTTTCTCAAAATATGGCGTAATATTATTCCCTGCCCGAAAACGCACCATCGTTACCGGGCGAAAATCCAGGAACAGCAGTGATTTTAGGCTCGAGGTTAAAGTTCTTTTTGATACTTTTTCTTTCAAGAAAAAGTATCAGGCTCTGCCCGCATAACGCCGCGCTGCTATTCCAAAAGGAACCCCGCAGACCGCAGTTCCGCCTTCACCCGGAGGAACGCCTCCTCGTCCGGGCAGGAGAGGGTGTGCAGATGCACCCCCTCAGTCAGGAGGGAGAGGGGCTGTGCCGCCTCCGAGCGGCGGATGAATTCCTTCACATCGTACCGGCTGGTCAGCCCCAGGGTCCCGGTAAGCTGGCCGTACACCGGGTGCTCCACGATCACGTCCAGCACCGCGCAGCCGTTGTCCACCATGATCTGGAGCTCCGCCTCCATCTCCGCCCCCTGGTGGCGGCAGGCCACCCGCCGCCGGAGGCCCTCCCGCCGCTCCTGGATCACGTAGCCCCTGGCGGTGGCATCAATGGCGGCGCCCCCCGCCCGCAGCAAAGCCACGTCTCCCACGATCAGCTGACGGCTGACGCCGAAGCGTCCGGCCAGGCTGGAGGCGCTGACGGGCCGGGCGGACTGGGCGAGGGTATCCATAATAGCGGCGCGGCGCTCTTCTGCGGTCATGGGGGGACCTCCTTTGGCGTTTTTTCTTCAGTATACGCCAAAAGGGCGGCTTTCGTCAAGCGGCGGAGAAGGTCAGTTTTTTGCCATCGCTGCCGATGGACGCGGTCTGTCCATCAGACAGGTCGCCGCGGATCAGCATGGCGGCCAGCTCGGTCTCTACATGCTTTTGCAGATACCGCTTCACGGGCCGCGCACCGAAGGAGGGCGAGTAGCTGGCGTGAGCGATGAAGCTCTTGGCCTCCGGCGTCAGCTCCACGCGGATGTCCCGGTCCTTCAGCCGCCGGACCAGGGAGGCCATGGCAATGTCAATGATGCCGCCGATCTGGCCCTCCGTCAGGGGGGAGAACACCACGATGTCGTCCACCCGGTTGATGAACTCCGGGCGGAAGTACTGGTTCAGCTCATTCCGGACCCGCTCCTTGACATTGGGGTCGATAGAGCCGTCCTGGCGGATGTTCTCGGTCAGGTAGGCGGAGCCGATGTTGCTGGTCATGATGATGATGGTGTTCTTGAAGTCCACCGTGCGGCCCTGGTTGTCCGTCAGGCGGCCATCGTCCAGCAGCTGGAGCAGGATGTTGAACACATCCGGATGGGCCTTCTCGATCTCATCGAAGAGGACCACGCTGTAGGGCTTGCGCCGCACGGCCTCGGTGAGCTGACCGCCCTCATCGTAGCCCACATATCCCGGAGGCGCGCCCACCAGGCGGGAAACGGCGTGCTTTTCCATATATTCGGACATGTCGATGCGGATCATGTTCCGTTCATCGTCAAAGAGGGACTGGGCGAGGGTCTTGGCAAGCTCCGTTTTGCCCACGCCGGTGGGGCCCAGGAAGATGAAGGAGCCGATGGGACGGTTCTCGTCCTTAAGCCCCGCCCGGCCTCTCAGGATGGCCTCGCTGACGGCGGCAACGGCCTCGTCCTGGCCAATGACCCGGCGGTGGAGGATCTCCGGCAGGCGCAGCAGCTTCTCCTTTTCGCTCTCCACCAGCTTGCTCACCGGGATGCCGGTCCACTTGCTGACCACCCCGGCGATCTCCTCCTCGGTGACCTCCTCTTTCAGCAGGTGGTCGTCTTTGCCGTCTTCCACCCGCTGGCGCTCCTCCTCCAGCTGGCGCTCCAGGGCGGGGAGCGTCTCATACCTGAACCGGGCCATTTTCTCCAGGTCATAGCTCCGCTCCGCCTCCTCCATCTGACGCCGGGTGTCCTCGATCTCCTGCTTGATGCGCTTGAGGCCGGCGATGGACTGCTTTTCCGTCTCCCACTGGGCCCGCATGGAGTCGTTTTTCGCTTTCAGCTCGGCCAGCTCTCCATCCAGGTGCTGGAGGCGGTTTTTGCTGCCGTTGTCCTCCTCCTTGCCCAGGGCCTGCTTCTCGATCTCCAGCTGCATGATCTTGCGGCTGATCTCGTCCAGCTCGGCGGGCAGGCTGTCGATCTCCATGCGGATCTTGCTGGCGGCCTCGTCCATCAGGTCGATGGCCTTGTCCGGCAGGAAGCGGTCGGTGATATACCGGTCGGACAGGGTGGCGCAGGCAATCAGCGCCCCATCGGTGATCCGCACGCCGTGATGGATCTCGAACCGCTCCTTCAGCCCCCGCAGGATGGAGATGGTGTCCTCCACCGTGGGCTGGCCGATGAGCACCTTCTGGAACCGGCGCTCCAGGGCGGCGTCCTTTTCGATATACTTCCGGTACTCGTCCAGGGTGGTGGCCCCGATGCAGTGGAGCTCCCCTCTGGCCAGCTTGGGCTTAAGGAGGTTCCCGGCGTCCATGCTGCCCTCGGTGCGGCCCGCGCCCACAATGTTGTGGAGCTCGTCAATGAAGAGGAGGATGCGCCCTTCGCTCTTCTCCACCTCGCTGAGGACGGCTTTCAGCCGCTCCTCGAACTCCCCCCGGTACTTGGCCCCCGCAATGAGGGAGCCCATGTCCAGGGCGAAGATGGTCTTGTCCTTCAGCCCCTCCGGTACATCGCCGTTGAGGATCCGCTGGGCCAGCCCTTCCACCACGGCGGTCTTGCCCACGCCAGGCTCGCCGATGAGGACGGGGTTGTTTTTCGTCTTCCGGCTGAGGATCTGGATGGTGTGGCGGATCTCCGCGTCCCGGCCGATCACCGGGTCCAGCTTGCCCTGCCGGGCCATCTCCACCAGGTCCCGGCCGTACTTCGCCAGGGCCTCGTAGCTCTCCTCCGGGTTCTGGCTGGTGACCCGCTGGCTGCCCCGGACCTTGGTCAGGGCCTGTAAGATCTTTTCGCGGTCGATGCCGTACTGTCGGAAGATCTTCGCGCTGGGGGTCCCGGTCTCCTCCACCAGGGCCAGGTACAGGTGCTCTACAGACACATACTCGTCCTTGAATTGCTGGGCGGTCTGTTCCGCCGCAGCGAGCAGCTGGGAAAACCGCCGACTGGCGTACAGCTCCGCGCTGCCGCCGGAGACCTTGGGCAGGCGGTCGATCTCCCGCTGGACCTCCCCGGCCAGGACCTCCACGTCCAGCCCCATATAGGTCAGCAGCCGGGGCACCAGCCCCTCCCGCTGGCGCAGCAGCGCCAGGTGCAGATGTTCGCCGTCCAGCTGCTGCTGGCCATTGGCAATGGCGATGGACTGGCTGTCCGCCACGGCCTGCTGGGCGTTTTGGGTGTATCGGTCAAAATTCATATTCGTGCCTCCTCCGGGCGGCACCCCATGAGATGCCGCCCTCTTTTCATTTCATTTCCCATGATACACCCGTTCCGGCAAAATGTAAAGAAGAAAATTAGCACTCTCGTGAAGAGAGTGCTAATTTTCTGTAAACAGGATGTGAACTTTGCGGTTGTGGTTTCCGCCGGGGTGTGTTACAAGAAAATCATGGAAAAGGAAGGCATCAACGTAAAGATCGCCGGTTAACAGATCAAAAAGAACACCTGCGCAGTAACATGCCGCAGGTGTTCTTTTTATGATCCGCTGAGATGCACCGTCCAGCCGTCCAGGCCGTGGAAGGTATCCGAGGGCGCGGGAGAGATCCCCTCCACCACCCCCGGATGGGTCAGGACGGAGTAGTTTTTGAAGCAGATAGGCGCAATGGGCGTGACCGACTGGAGATGCCCGTACAGCCGCGGGGCATAGGCCGCCTGGTCCTCCGCCGCAGCGAAGCTTTGCAGCACCATATCGGTGGTCTCGCTGGCATAGCTGCCGTAGTTTAGAAGCCCCTCCGTACCGATCAGATCAGAGAGGTCCCAGTTGGCGGTAAGCCGCACCTCGCCGAAATACAGGTCAAACTCCCCCGCCTCCAGTGCGGCCAGATATGCCTCCCAAGGAAGTTCCTCCACTGTGATCTGCCAGTCCAGCAGGGACAGCTTCTCCGCAATGAACCGGGCGCTGGAGGCCCGGAAACTGCCGTCTTCGCAGACCAGCAGGGTCAGCTCCTTCTGTTCTCCGGTATCCTGTCCGGCGGCGCGGAGAGCGGAGAGGGTCTCCTCCTCGCTGTACGCGGTCTCCAGGCTGGCAGGATACAAGGGCGACAGGGGGGAAACGGGAAATTGAGCCGCCAGGGCCGTCTGGGCCAGCTGAGCGTCCACAAGAGTCTCCCGGTCAATGCCCCGGCTGAACAGAGCGCGGAGGGAGGCATTGGCAAACAGCCTCCCCTCGGCCGTGTTAAAGCCAATGAACTGCATGACCGCAGTGGGCTGGCTGGCAGCCTGGGACCGGCCGGTGGTCAGGGAGGGATCGGCGGCAGGGTCCACCGTCAGCAGCTCCACCCGGTGGGTGGAGAAGAGGTACAGGGCGGTGTCCCGGTCTTTGGCATGGACCAGGGGGATGGTTTCCACCGGAAGAGTCTTCCCCTGCCACCAGTCCTCCCGGGCCTGCAGACATTCCTCTTCTCCGCTGCGGAGCAAAGTATAGGGTCCGGTCCCAACGGGGACCCGCTCCCCGGCGGCAGTTCTCTTGACAATGGGAATGTCCAGCAGTGCCGGCAGCCCCCGGTCCGGGACCGCCAGAGTAATGACCACCTGTCCCGCCCGGTTGGCCGCTGCGGAAACCATGTTCCGCAGCCGGTAGCTGTACCGCTCCGACTCCGCCGCCCGGAGGAGCGTGTCCGCTACGTCCCGGGCCGTCAGGGCGGAACCATCGGAGAAGGTCACATCCTGCCGCAGATCCAGCGTGCAGACGAGCCCCGTCTCATCCCAGGACCAGCTCTCGCACAGCAGAGGCTGGGGCCGGAATTGGCCATCCAGCCGGACCAGAGGCTCATACAGCAGCGCCGCCACTGTTTCCTGGATCCCTTCGCCGCAGGTGACGGGATCCAGCGTATGGTCCCGGTGGTAGGGCAGGGAGAAGGCGGCGGGATAGTCCGGTTCGCTCTCCTCCGGCTCTTCCTTCGGCTCCTCCGGCAGAAATTGCTGGTAGTGCTCCCAGTCATCCTCCGGCTCTTCCGGCTCGGCCAGGGCGGCGCAGCCGCTGACAACCAGCAGCGCCGCCAGCAGCAGGGCCAGCAGCCGCTTCATACCGCAGCCTCCGTGCGCAGCCCGATCAGCGCCCCCTGAACGCCCCGCTTGTCTCCGGTGACCCGATGGCTCCAATACAGCTCCGTATGACAGGCGGTACAGGTGGGGCAGATGTCGATATGCTCCTCCTGTACCCCGGCCTCCCGCAGCCGCCAGGCGTTGACAGCCTTCAGATCCACGGTCCACTTTTCCCCTCTGGGGCGGATATATGCCTCCGCGCCATCGCCGAAAGCGGCGCGCATGGCGTCCGGCACGTCATTGTGGGTCTCGAAGCAGCAGGGGCCGATGCCCGCGCCAATGGCAACGCGGATATCCTCCGGTCTGGCGCCGAAAAGGCGGCCCATCTCCCGGACCGCTTTTGCGGGAAGGTCTAGTGCGGTCCCCCGCCATCCGGCGTGGACCGCGCCGATGGACCGGGTCGCCGGGTCGTGGAGCAGCAGAATGATGCAGTCCGCGGAAAAGACCATCAGACTCAGCCCCGGCTCACCGGTCACCAGCGCATCGGCGGTAAAATCGGTTGAAACAAACAGGCCCTTGCCCCGGTCGGCGGCAGTCACATGGCGGACGGTGTCCTCATGGACCTGCTTGGACTGCACCAGGTCGCGGACATCCGCCCCCAGAGCCCCGCAGAACCGGCGGTAGTTCTCCAACACGTTCTCCCGCCCGTCCGGTTCCGGGCCGCCGCCCCGGAAATTCAGGGAGGCAAAATGCCCTTCGCTGACCCCGCCCAGCCGGGTAGAGAAACCGTGGCGGATCTGTTCGTTCTCCAACACGGTGGAGATGTGGTAGACTACTTGCTGATCTTGTTGCGTTTGAAAGGACATGGATACCTCCGTTAAGTTGTGGGCGCTCCGTTGTGGGTGTCCCATTCCCGGCACGCATCAACGATCTTTACGATCTCATCATCTCCGCAGTCGTTCGGCATGGAGAAGGCAACGCCGATCTCGCCGCCATAGCGGGCGATCCTGTCCGGCAGACCTTCCTTGGACATGCCCGGGGAGTAGAGGTCCTCGGTATAATTCTCCACGCCGTAGATCTCAAAAGCCCAGGGAATCCGGTTCCAACGGAATTTCCGGGCCTGCTCATTGGTGAGGTGGGCGTCCACGCAGATGGAATCCAGTTCCAGGATCACATCGCACCAATGTCCCGCCGTGATGACGGGGATGGGGAAAAACTCCACCTTGTACTCGTCTCCCCGGCGGGAAGCGTGGAGATTGTACCAGCTCCACCGGGCGGTATACCCGGCGGCGGCGAGCTGCTGGCCCAGCCGCTGCACCCGCTGGTACAGCGGCTCATATACACGGTTTAAAATCTCCCAAGCGTCCATTTACTGGTCCCTTCCGCAGCAGTGCTTATATTTTTTCCCGCTGCCGCAAGGGCACGGGTCGTTCCGTCCCACCTTCTGCACCCGGCGGGGCTGCTTCTTCACGGTGCCATCGCTGCGGCCCTCGGTAATGTTGGAGGCCACCCGTTCCCGTTTGACCTCCTGATTGGTTTTCAGCCGTACGGAGTACAGCCGCCGGACGGTCTCCTCCTGAATGGCAGAAACCATCTCCTCAAACATATGCAGGCTCTCCCGCTTATAGGCGTCCACCGGGTTGGACTGGGCATAGGCCTGCAGCCGGATGCCCTGGCGCAGATCCTGCATGGCATCGATGTGGTCCATCCAGTACTCGTCCACCACCCGCAGCATGATGACCCGCTCCAGCTCCCGCATGTCGGGGATGTTGGGGTTGGATTCCCTGGCCTTGCCGATCTCCGCCTCCTTGGCGGCATAGGTCTCCAGGGCCTTGCCGGTGAACATCTGGATAAAGTCCTCCGCACTGGTCCGCTCCGCCTCCTCCGCCGTCAGCTTCACGGCGTACTTGGGGAAGAAGGAGCCCTCCAGGGAGCCCAGCATGGCGCGGTAGGCGTCATTGTCAATAAACTTGTTCTCGCCGAACGCGGCATGGACCGTCCCGGCGATCATATTGGAAATGAAGTTGGCAATATCCCGCTGGAGGTCCGCCCCGTCCAGCACGTTTTTCCGCTGGCCGTAGATGATCTCCCGCTGCTTGTTCATAACGTCATCGTATTCCAGCGTATTCTTGCGGGCCTGGAAGTTCCGGGACTCCACGCTGGTCTGGGCGTTTTCGATGCCCTTGGTGAGCATCTTGTTTTCAATGGGGATGTCCTCCCCCAGGTCCAGCCGCTCCATAAGCCCCGTGATCCGGTCCCCGCCGAACAGGCGCATGAGGTCATCGTCCAGACTCAGGTAGAACCGGCTCTCGCCGGGGTCCCCCTGACGGCCGGCGCGGCCCCGGAGCTGGTTGTCGATACGGCGGGAATCGTGGCGCTCAGTGCCGATGATGAACAGGCCCCCGGCCGCCCGGACCTTGTCCGCCTCGCCGGCGATCTCGGCCTTGTGCTTTTCCATATATTCGGCGAACTTCTGCCGGGCGTCCAGGATCGCCTGGTCGTCCGTCTCGGCAAAGCCGGTAGCCTCGGCAATGATCTCATCGGTGAGGCCGTCCTTGCGCAGATCGTTCTTGGCCAGGAATTCGGCGTTGCCGCCCAGCATGATATCGGTGCCGCGGCCGGCCATGTTGGTCGCCACAGTGACGGCCCCCAGCTTGCCGGCCTGGGCCACGATCTCCGCTTCCTTCTCATGGTTCTTGGCGTTCAGCAGGTTGTGCTTGATGCCCGCTTTGGTCAGAAGCTTGCTGAGGAGCTCGTTTTTCTCAATGGACACCGTACCCACCAGCACCGGCTGGCCCTTGGCATGGCACTCCTTGATCTGCTCGATGACCGCCCTGTACTTGGCCTGTTCGGTCTTATAGACCACATCGTGGTCGTCCTGGCGGATCATGGGCTTGTTGGTGGGGATCTCAATGACGTCCAGCTTATAGATGGAGCCGAATTCCTCCTCCTCGGTAAGGGCGGTACCGGTCATACCGGAGAGCTTGGTATACAGGCGGAAATAATTTTGGAAAGTGATGGTGGCCAGGGTCTTGCTCTCCCGCTCCACCTTCACCCGCTCCTTGGCCTCAATGGCCTGATGCAGGCCCTCGCTGTACCGGCGGCCGAACATGAGGCGGCCGGTGAATTCATCCACAATAATGACCTGGCCGTCCTTGATGACGTAATCAATGTCTTTTTTCATCACGCCATGGGCCTTGATGGCCTGGTTGATGTGATGGCTGACAGTGGAATTTTCCGGGTCGGACAGGTTCTCCAGGTGGAAGAACTCCTCCGCCTTAGCAATTCCCCGTGCGGTGAGGGTGGCGGTCTTGGCCTTCTCATCCACCACGTAATCCGCATCGAGGTTCACGTCTTCCTCGGCCTTTTCATCGGTCTCAGCGATTACCAGCTTTTTCAGCGGACGGACAAACATCTCCGCCATGTCATACAGCTGGGTGGATTTCTCCCCCATACCGGAGATAATCAGCGGGGTCCGGGCCTCATCAATGAGGATGGAGTCCACCTCGTCCACAATGGCGAAGTTGTGGCCCCGCTGGACCAGCTCGCCGGCGTACAGCGCCATATTGTCGCGGAGGTAATCGAAGCCCATCTCGTTGTTGGTGCCATAGGTGACATCGGCGGCATAGGCGTCCTGCCGTTCCTTTTTATCCAGGCCATGGACGATCAGCCCCACGGTAAGGCCCAGAAAACGGAACACCTTGCCCACCCATTCGCTGCCATATTTGGCCAGATAGTCGTTGACGGTGACGATATGGACCCCCTTGCCGGTCAGGGCATTGAGATAGGCCGGGAGGGTAGCCACCAGCGTTTTTCCTTCACCGGTCTTCATCTCGGCGATGCGCCCCTGGTGGAGCACCACGCCACCCACCAGCTGCACCCGGAAGGGACGCTGGCCCAGCACCCGGACGGACGCCTCCCGCACGGTGGCGAAAGCTTCCGGCAGGATATCGTCCAGGGTCTCTCCCCCGGCCAGGCGCTCCCTGAACTCGGCGGTCTTGGCAGCCAGCTGGGCATCGGTCATGGCCTGGTACTCCGGCTCCATGGCCTCGATCTTATCCACGATGGGATAGATCTGCTTCAGCTCCCGTTCGCTGTAAGTCCCAAAAATCTTTGTAATCAAACCCATTATAGCAACGCTCCTCTTTTGTGAGAGTGAAATGCACACAACAATACAATTTAGTAGTATATCACAATTTTCCTGATTTGCAATGGGGAAAATGTTTTCTTCGGGGAAATCCGTTTTTGTGACGCCCGGTTCCCGAAATGGCAGCATCTGCGCTGTTTTGCGGGACGGTCCGGCTAAAAATGGATTTCCCTGGTTTTAAAGTTTTGAGAGTTGTAATTTCCCCGGGAATTTGCTATGCTAAAGGAGATGCCGAAAAACACCGGAAAGGAGCCTGTATATGGCTGAAAACACAAGCGGATACCGCGTAGAGCGGGACACCCTGGGAGCTGTGGAGGTGCCTGCGGAGCGCTGCTGGGGCGCACAGACGCAGCGGAGCCTGCAAAACTTCGCTATTGGTACCGAGCGGATGCCGGAGGAGATCATACGCGCCTTTGCCCAGCTGAAAAAAGCGGCGGCCCTGGCCAACCATGAACTGGGAAAGCTGGATGCGCGCCGGTGCAGACTGATCGCCGCCGCCTGCGATGAGATCCTGGACCACAAGCGGGACGGGGAATTTCCCCTGAAGGTCTGGCAGACCGGCAGCGGGACCCAGTCCAATATGAACGTCAACGAGGTGATTTCCTACCTGTGCGCCCAGATGGACGCCGGCGTGGAGGTCCACCCCAACGACCATGTGAATATGTCCCAAAGCAGCAACGACACCTTCCCCACAGCCATGCATGTGGCGGCGGTGTGCGGGCTGGAGGAGCGGGTGCTGCCCGCGCTGGAGCGGTTGACAGAGACTTTGAGACGGCTGGAAGCGGAAAACGGGGACGTAATCAAAATCGGGCGCACCCATTTGCAGGACGCGGTGCCCCTGCGCTTTTCCCAGGAGATCAGCGGCTGGCGGGCCATGGCAGAGGCGGCGGGGGAGTACATACGGTCGTCCGCTGCGCCGCTGCGGCAGCTGGCCCTGGGCGGCACAGCCGTGGGGACGGGGCTGAACTGTCCCACCGGATTCGCGGAGGAGAGCGCCCGGCTGCTCAGCCGGCTCACGGGGCGCGAATTTGTCACCGCGCCCAACAAATTCCACGCCCTGGCCAGTAGGGACGGGATGACCTTTGCCCACGGGGCCCTGAAAGCCCTGGCGGGGGATCTGATGAAAATCGCCAACGATGTCCGCTGGCTGGCCAGCGGTCCCCGCTGCGGCCTGGGGGAGATCGCCATCCCGGAGAATGAGCCGGGCAGCTCCATCATGCCGGGAAAGGTGAACCCCACCCAGTGCGAGGCGGTTACCATGATCGCGGTACAGGTGATGGGCAATGATGCCGCCATCGGCTTCGCCGCCAGCCAGGGAAATTTTGAGCTGAATGTGTTTATGCCTGTCATTGCCTATAACTTCCTGCAGTCCGCGCGGCTGCTGGCGGACGGGATGGACTCCTTCCGCAGCAATTGCCTGGAGGGGCTGCGGGCGGACAGGGAGAAGATGGGGGAGTATCTGAACCGTTCCCTGATGCTGGTGACCTGTCTGACGCCAAGGATCGGGTATGAGAAAGCCGGCCAGGCGGCCCGCCTGGCCCACCTGGAGAAGATCACCCTGAAGGACGCCGTCCTTCGGTCCGGTTTTTTGCGGGCGGAGGAGTATGATGAGATCGTGGATCCGAAGAAGATGGTGTGATCCCCCCTGCGGACAGCCGCCGGCGCCGGCGGCGGGAAAGAGAGATTGACATGGTAAAAATTTTGATCGTTGAGGACGAGAAGCCAATAGCGGACCTTCTGGATATGAGCCTGACCGCCGCGGGATACTCCTGCGATTGCCTGGACAACGGCGCGGCCGCCGCCGATGCCGTGGAGCTGAAGCGCTACGACCTGATCCTTCTGGATGTGATGCTCCCGGGCATCGATGGCTTCGAGCTGATGGAGTATCTGGCCCCCCTGGGGATCCCCGTGATCTTCATCACCGCCAGAAACGCTGTGAAGGATAAGATAAAGGGCCTCCGCCTGGGGGCGGATGATTATATCGTCAAGCCCTTTGAGATCGCCGAGCTCCTGGCCCGGGTGGAGACGGTGCTGCGCCGCTATCATAAGACCGAAAGCCGCATTGCCGTGGACGATGTGGTGGTGGACACCCAGTCCCGGGTGGTCACCAAGGCCGGGGAGACCGTCCAGCTTACCGCCAAGGAGTATAATTTATTGGTGCTCTTCCTCCAAAACAAAAATATCGCCCTTTTCCGCGAGACTATTTATGAGCGAGTGTGGGAAAATGAATATATGGGCGACAGCCGTACCGTGGACCTCCACGTCCAGCGCCTCAGGAAAAAGCTGGGCTGGCAGGAGCGGATCGCCGCCGTGTACAAGGTGGGCTACCGGCTGGAGGTCGAGGAATGAAATTCGCCTGGAAGGTGACGCTGGCAACGCTTTGCATCCTGCTGCTGTCCACCGGGCTGGGCAGCTATCTGCTCATATCCCTGTCCTTCCAGTCCGCGCTGGAGCGGGAGATCGCCATGGCTCAGGAGGAGATGCAGCTGCTGCGCGTCTCCTATGAGGCGGTATGCAACGCCAGGGGCGTGACCCTGGAAAACATAGCCGAACGCAGCCGAGGCCTCACCCGCACGCTGGAGGAGGCCGCCTATCTCTCCGACCACCAGTTCCGGGTGGTCACTGAGGCGGGGGAGCGGATCTATTCCACCCTGGCTTCCGCCAGCGACCGGGAACTGCTGGAGCGGATCGACCTGCGGTCCTCCGGCTATGTGCTGCGGCTGGATCAGTCCACCGGCCAGCACCTGCTCCACTGCGCCGGGCCGGTGGTGCTGCCGGACGGCGTGCTGTATATGGAGACTGTCCGGGATATGAGCCGTCTTTTTGCCGACCGGGAGACCCATTACCAGGTCTACCGATGGATTGTGCTGCTGGTGGTGGGGGTCAGCAGCGCGGTGATGTTCGCCCTCTCCTATTGGCTCACCGCTCCCATCCGGAGCCTGGGGCGGGCTGCCGACCAGCTGGCCAGGGGGGATTATTCCACCCGGGCCCGGGTCATGGGCGGGGATGAGATCGGCGAATTGGCCGAAAACTTCAATCATATGGCCGATGCCATTGGAAAGAACATTCAGGAGCTGGAGGACGCCGCCCGGCGGCAGGAGGATTTTACCGCCAGCTTCGTCCACGAGTTGAAGACGCCGCTGACCTCCATCATCGGCTACGCCGACATGCTCCGTTCCCGGAACCTGCGGGAGGAGATGCGCTTCAAGGCCGCCAGCTACATTTTCTCTGAGGGCAAGCGGCTGGAGAACCTGTCGCTGTCCCTGATGAGCCTGCAGGTGGTGGGCCGCAGCGAGGCGGAGGCCCGGATGGTGAATATGCGCAAGCTCTGCGCCGAGGCCGCCCGCATCTGCCAGCCCGCTATGAAGGCCAAGGGACTCACCCTTACCGCGCGGGCGGAGGAGGGGATGCTGCGGGGCGATGGCGCGCTGCTGCAGACCCTGCTGCAAAACCTGCTGGACAATGCCCGGAAGGCTACCGGCAGCGGCGGCCGGGTGGTGCTGGTGGGCCGGAGCATGGAGGAGGGCTATCAGATAACGGTGGCGGACCAGGGACGGGGCATCCCGGAGGGGGAGCTGGGCAAGATTACCGAACCCTTCTACATGGTGGACAAGTCCCGGTCCCGGGCCGAGGGCGGCGCGGGCCTGGGACTGGCCCTGTGCAAGCAGATCGTGGAGCTCCACCGGGGGCAGCTGCGGTTTGAGAGCAAGGAGGGTACGGGCACCATTGTAACGGTGACGCTGGGAGGTGTGGCGAATGGAGAATAAGAGGCCGACCCCATTGGGCGCGGCTGCCGGATGGGGCGCGGCGCTGGCGGTGACGGCGCTGCTGGCAGCGGCCTTTTTCCTGCCGGAATGGCTCTCCGGCCTCCATGACCGGCAGTTGCTGGACAATCCTGTCATCACAGTCCTGGACGGGACGCAGGAGGGCTTTGCCGAGGCCATCCAGCTGACGGTGGCGGAGAAGCTCCTGCTGCTGCGCAGCGGGGGGATGACCGCCATGGAGCTGGGGCTGGATCTTATACACATCTGA
>CAMWTG010000022.1 GCA_947177115.1 uncultured Clostridia bacterium | reverse complement strand
GGGCCAGGCGGTGGACTCCTCCGCTACCATCAGCACATCGGGATTGACCTGGAAGGCGGTCCGGTTCAGCTCCTGAAGAAACTCGATGGCCTCCAGATGCTCCTTGCCGCCGTTGCGGTTGGCCACCCACTCCCCGTCCTTGCGGTCATAATCCAGATACAGCATGGAGGCTACCGCGTCCACCCGGATGCCATCGATGTGGTACTCTTTCAGCCAGAAGGCGGCGGAGGACAGGAGGAAGCTCTTCACCTCCGGCCGGCCGTAGTCAAAGACCCGGGTGCCCCAGGCGGCGTGCTCGCCCTTGCGCTTGTCGGGATACTCATAGCAGGGGGAGCCATCGAACTCATAGAGGCCGTGGGCGTCCTTGCAGAAGTGGGCGGGGACCCAGTCCAGGATGATGCCCACGCCGTGCTGGTGCATCCGGTCCACGAAGTACATGAAGTCCTCGGGGGTGCCGTACCGGGAGGTGGGGGCATAATAGCCGGTGACCTGGTAGCCCCAGCTGGGATCGTAGGGGTACTCGGTGATGGGCATCAGCTCGATGAAGTTGAAGCCCATGTCCTTGACATAGGGCGCCAGCTCATCGGCCAGGTCCCGGTAGCCGATGAAGTCCCCGTTCTCCCGGCGTTTCCAGGAGCCCAGATGGACCTCGTAGATGTTCAGGGGGGCATTGTAGATGGGGCGGCTGCGCCGCTCCTCCTTCCAGGCGGCATCGCCCCACCGGTAGCCATCGATGGTGTAGAGCTTACTGGCGTTGCCGGGGCGGGTCTCGGCGTGGAAGGCGTAGGGGTCGGCCTTCAGCCGCTGGACGCCGTCCGCGCCGGTGACGGCAAACTTATAGGCATCGTAAGTCTTGCCTCCGGGGATAAAGCGCTCCCAGATCTCATCGGAGATCTTTGTCATGGGATGGGCCCCGGCGTCCCAGGAATTGAAATCACCCACCACGGAGACGGCCTGTGCCCGCGGCGCCCAAACGCGGAACATATAGCCGTTGGCTCCATCGTGGGTGACAGCGTGAGCCCCTAAAAACTCGTAGGCGCTGATGTCCGTCCCCTGATGAAAATAGTAAATACTATTGTTATCTGCTTCTCTGTAGGGCATGTCGGATCCTCCATTGTATATTTGACAGTAGAGACGCCGCCGGCAATTTCTTCCAGCGGTTACACTGTGTATATTATACCCCACCGCCTTGCCCACCGTCAAGGCGGCGCGAATGAGTTTTTCCATGGTAAAAGCGACAAAAAAAAGGGACGAATACCGTCTATTTTGCCAAAAGCCGCCGAAGCGAACCGGAGCAGACTGTATATTTTCGCCAGAATTCGACCGTTTATCCGAAAAAAGGTTTCCGCAGAATTTGCGAAAAAGTGTTTACTTTCGCGGATTGAAGTGATAAAATAGCCTCTATCAGGACAATTCATCCCGTTTTGCCGGGACACGGAGAAAACACCGCTTCCCGCCTGCGGGAACATCCCAACCAACGGAGGAAAATCGGATGGCAAGGATCACAAAAAAGGAAAAGAGCGATGGCCTGTATCAGGCGATCCTCACGCTGAAGACCGAGGAAGAGGTATACAACTTCTTTCAGGATCTGTGTACCGTGACGGAGCTGCGGGCCATGGAGCAGCGCTTCGAGGTGGCCATGCTGCTCAAGCAGGGGATGATCTACAACGACATCCTGGAGCGGACGGGGGCGTCCAGCGCCACCATCAGCCGGGTCAACCGGTCGCTGTCTTTCGGCCACGGCGGGTATCAGATCTTTTTTGATCGGCTGGAAGCCCAAAAGCAGACGGAGGAGGAGGCGTGAGCGCCTATGAAGCCCTGGCAGGGGTCTATGATGCGCTGACGGAGGACGTGGACTACGCGCGCCGGGCGGACTATCTGGAGAAGCTTTTCCGGCGCAGCCGCATCCCAATACATACTGTCCTGGATCTGGCCTGCGGTACGGGGGAAATGACCGCCATTCTGACGGAGCGGGGATACGAGCTGATCGCCGTGGACGCCAGCCCCGACATGCTGGCCCGGGCCAGGGAGAAGGCGGCGGGGCTGACCGGCGAGCCGCCGGTCTTCCTCAACCAGTCCATGCCGGCGCTGGACCTGTACGGCACGGTGGATGCCGCCGTATGCTGCCTGGACAGCCTCAATTATCTGACCAGCCCCAAGGATGTGCAGAAGACCTTTCAGCGGCTCCACTTATTTATTTCCCCGGGAGGGCTCCTTATATTCGATATCAACAGCATTGAGAAGCTGGCGGCTCTGGACAGCCAGGTCTTTTTGGACGAAAGGCCGGATGTGTACTGCGTCTGGCGGACAGAATATGAAAAAAGGAGCAGGCTCTGTTCCTACTGGATGGATATTTTTACCCGCCGCCCGGACGGCGGCTGGGACCGGAGCGGAGAGGAGCACCGGCAGAGGGGCTATACGGTGGATGAACTGCGGACGTGGCTGATGGACGCGGGGTTCACCCGCGTCCGGACCTTCGGGGACTGCCGGATGGCAGCCCCCAGGGAGAAAGAACAGAGGATTTATTTTTCCGCGATACGCGGAAAATGATTTCTGTTTTTTTACCCGCCCCTACAATGACAGGCCGCCCCCGCAGGGGCGGCAAAGAAGGAGGAACCACTGAAAATGGACAAACTGGTCCGCGCCATCACAAAGGACGGCGCTGTAAAAGCCGTAGCAGTTACAACGAAAGACCTCACCGAGCGGGCGCGAAACATCCAGAAGACCCTGCCGGTGGCGACAGCCGCCATCGGAAGGGCCTTAGCGGCAGCGTCCATGATGGGCAATGCCCTGAAGGAGGAGAACGCCTCTCTGACGCTGCAGATCAAGGGGGGCGGTCCCCTGGGGACCGTGCTGGCCGTCTCCGACCATCTGGGGAATGTCCGGGGCTACGTGCAGAATCCCCAGGTGGACCTCCCACTCCGGGAGGACGGAAAACTGGATGTAGGCGGAGCCGTTGGCGCCGGTGGAACACTGACGGTCATTAAGGACCTGGGGATGAAGGAACCCTACATCGGCTCCGTGGGCCTGCTGGGCGGGGAGATCGCCGAGGATCTGGCGGCTTACTTCGTGGAGAGTGAGCAGATCCCCACCGCCTGCGCCCTGGGGGTGCTGGTGGACCGGGACCAGAGCGTGAAGGCCGCAGGCGGGTATATCATTCAGCTGCTGCCCGGCGCGGGCGAGGACGTGATCGCCAAAGTGGAGGGCGGCGTGCTGGCGGCGGGGCCGGTGACAACGCTGCTGGACCAGGGCTGCGGCCCGGAGGACCTGCTGCGGACGGTGCTCAGCGATTTCGAGGTGGAGATCCTGGAGGCCAGCCCCATCGGATACAAGTGCTACTGCAGCCGGGACAGGGTGGAACGGGCCCTCATCAGCATGGGCGCTGCGGAGCTGGAGGATCTGCTGGCGGAACAGGGCGGATGCGAGCTGGGGTGCCAGTTCTGCGACAAGGTCTATACCTTTTCCGGCAAGGAGCTGGAGGAGCTGATCGCCCAGATGAAAGCGCAGAAACACGAAGCATAGCGGCATGATCCCGCTATAGATACGGAGGAGCCTCCCGCGCCACAGGCGCGGGAGGCTCCTTGTTCGTTCCTTATTGGGTCATTGCCCGGTGCAGCAGCAGCGCCATATCGGCCCGGGTCAGATTTGACCTGGGGGAAAGGCGTCCGTTGCTGGTGGGCAGCAGGCCCAGCTGGACCAATCCGGCTACCGCCCCCTGGGCATAGCTGGACACCTGCCGCCGGTCGCTGTAGGACGACAGGGCCGAGGCGCTGCCGTCCGGCGTACTGATCCCCGCCTGCTCCAGGGTCCGCTGAACCATCAAAGCCGCGTCCTGACGGGTGAGGGTGGCGGAGGGCTGGAACCGTCCGCCGCCCACGCCGTTGACGATGCCAAGGGCATACAGGTCATTGACCGCCTGAGCATAGTAGGCATCCGCCGGCACATCGCTGAAGCCCTCCGGAGAGGCCCCCACATTGAACTGGAAGGCCCGGGACAGCATCACGCAGAAATCCCCCCGGCGGATAGAGGCCCCTGGCGTATAGGTCCGGTACCCGGTGCCATTGACCACGCCGATGCTGGAGAGGTAATCCACCGCCGCCTTGGTCTGGGCGGAATACCCCGACAGATCATCGAAGTTAACGGAGGAATTGGGGGCGGACACCGTAATGCGGATGGTCCCGTTGTAGGAGCCGCCGGCGGTGGCCGCCGCATAGGGGATCTCCACCGTGCCGGTATAGCCCGCCTTGGGGACAAAGGTCAGATTGGAGACGGAGGGGTCGCCGTAGAGGCTGTACTCCGTGGTGGTGTTGCCCATCCAGCTGTACTGGGTGGGACCGGCGTATTGGTAGTAAAGCTTCCCCTGGCTGGCGGAGGGCAGGCCGGTGAGGCGCAGAGAGGAGGGCTGCTCCCCGGCTGCGGCCTGGATATCAGCGGCGCTGATATGCACCGGCGCGCCGCCAGTCTCATAGCGGACCAGGCCCCCCAGGGCTGCGGCGGAGCGCACCGTGATCGCCACCGTCCCCTGGTACTCCCGCCCATCGATGGCCACGGCGGTAAAGGGCACCGTTGCCACCCCGGAAAAACCGGCGGCGGGGACAAAGGTCACCCGGTCGATGGACACCTCGCCGGAGCGGTAGAGGCTGGTGGAGGTGTTCAGGGCCTGGGGCGTGGAACCGGCGCGGTAGTCGTAGTAAAGGATGCCCTGGCCGGAGGAGGGCAGGCCGAAACGCAGGTAGTTCAGGGCCGCGTTGGTGGCCTGGCGGCAGGCATCGTCAAAGTCCTGACCGGAGAAGGTCACGCTCCCGCCGCTGGCTACGGTGTACTGCACCGCTGCGGAGGTGCCGCTGCCGGCTCCCTCGCCGCTGCTGATATAGAGGATCCCCGTGAAGGTCTGGCCGCTGACGGCGCTGCCGGTGAAGGGGATCTCCACCCCGCCCCGGAAGTTATCCGAGGCCCAGAAGGACAGATTGGCAATGTAGGGGGTGGCGCTGTTGAAATACTTGGTAGTCGTGGTCACCCGGGTACCCATGCCGTTGGCGCTGGTGCGGTTGTGGTAGAGCGTGCCCAGGTTGAAGTCCGGCAGGGTCTGGAAGCTGATGTAGTGCAGCCGCTGGCCGGTGAGGGTCTGGCACAGGTTGGAGAAATCGGACAGGACCAGCTTCACCGATTGTCCCGGGGCGCAGACATAGGAGATATCCCCCCTGCTGGTACCAACGGACTCAATGTGGACCTCCACGGTGCCGGTGAAGGTCTCCCCCATGCGGTCCGTCCCGGTGAAGGGGATCCGCACGATGCCGTGGAAGGTATCGGCAGCCACGAAGGTCAGCCGGTCGATCTGGGTGAGGCTGTAGGAGGTCCCGGCGGTCACGGCGGAGCCCCGGACACCGTTCCAGTTGTAGTACAGCGTACCCTGGCTGGCCGGAGGCGGGGTGAAAGAGACGGAGGCCAGGGTCCGGCCGGTAGCGTTCTGGCAGAAGCTGTCGAAGTCGTAGCGGCTGAAGGGCACATACCCATCGCCGTTATAGGTGATGACATCGTCCAGCCCCTGCTGGACCTGGATCACCAGCTGGCCGTTATACCGGCTGCCGGAAACGCTGTACCCGGCGTAGCTGATGGTCACCGTGCCGATAAACCCCTGGGCGGGGACGAAGGTGATGTCGTCCAGCTGCTTCTGGTTATACCGCTCATTGGCGGAGACCATGGAGGCATAGTCCCACTCATTGTTATAATCCAGATACAGCGCCCCCTGATTGGCGGGAGGCAGGGTAAAGATCACATAGCTCAGGGGCGAACCAGTCTGCTCCTGGCAGGACTTGGTGAACAGGGTGGAGGACAGCTCCAGCGGCGTGTCCTTCTTGGTGAACACGGTCAGGTCCGTCTTTTCCTGGGTGAGGGTGACCTCGATCTTGCCCTTGAAGGTGCGGGTACTGCCTGCGCTGTCCGTTCCCTGGGCGGTAAAGGTGATGTACGCCTTTTCCCCGGCATAGGAGGGATTGGGCACGAAGGTGAGGTCCTGGATATACGGCCCCCGGGCCGCCGTGCGGTAGTAGTAGGTCATGGAGCTGCCCGCGCCGGCGCCGGTGTCCTCCGGGGAGTTATAGCCCAGATACAAAGTGCCCTGGGCGGTGGGAACGGAGAGGCCGATGATGGAGGAGAAGGTCCCGCCGGGGAACACTTCCCTGTACTTGCTGACAATCCGCTCCTCCAGCGTGGAGAATTTCAGCGGCTTGGAGGGGCTGCAGCCCTCGGTCCATTCGATCGTCTGCTCATTGGAGAGGACCGTCACAGGGAATTCGGCGGTGTAGGTCCTGCCGCCGGAGGAGACGGTCAGGCGCATGGTAATATTACCCGCCTGACGGCCCTCAAGGGTGATGGTTTTATCGTTTATGAGGGGATAGACATTCTTCCTGCCGTTCACCTCAACGATATCCAGCTTCGCATACTCGGAGGCGGCGTTGCCGAAGAGGGTGAAGTCCGTGCCTGCTGTAATGGTCACTGTACTATTTTCCATGACTTCAATGCCTGCGGCCAGCTTTTCGCTGAGCTGGATGCCGCTGACAGTGACATCAATGGACTTGGTGATCCGGTTTTCTGCATTGCCTGCGGATACGGTGACCAGCGCCTTACCGGCGGACTTGCCGAAAACAATTCCGCCGTGTCCGTTCAGTATCTCAGACACGCCCACATAGGGTGAATCTGTGGGCGACCAGGTGACATGCAGATTCTGGACCTGCTGGTCATCGGATGGGTCCAGGTTGACGGAAATGCTTGCGCCGCCCTGTTCCACAGAGGCATTGGGCTCCAGCAGGAGGCCGTAATCTGCCTCGCCGGTGTGGTCAACGCGGAAGTCGTTGCTGCTGAGCCTCATATCCGTAAGGACGCCGGAGGCAGGCGGATCATCCGGCTCGCCGGGATCACCTGAGTCACCGGAACCGCCATCACCAGAGGTCAGCAGGGCCGTGGGAGCCAGGGCAAAGCTCATCGCAAGAGCCAGCAGCAGGGACAAAAGCCGCCGTTTAACGGAGATTTTCATGAAAACGCTCCTTTTCTTCATTTGCTGCACAGGGGAACGGGAGCGGGCGCAGGCCCGCTCCCGTGGGGTGGTTTTAGTTTTGACTGTTACCGGGATGCAATGTTTATATTCGCATCGTTGCCGGAAATTTTAACGGTAAAGGTCAGCTTATCAGCGGTTCCCGGCGTCAGGTCCACCGGCTTGCTGCCGTCCTTGGGCGCTGTCGCCACGCCAACGGTCACCTTTATGGTGATGCTCCCTCCCGGAGCGCTCTTTCCGGGCTTTACCGTCAGGGTACTCGTACCGGGCGTGATGGTGATATAATCCGATGCATCCTTCCCGTTGCTGTCGACCGCAGAGTAAGTCAGCTGGGCGGTCGTGCCGTTGACCGATGCGCCGCTGCCCATCGTAAGGCTGAGCTTCGCGGTAGGACCGGTGCTGCTCCGTTTCAGGGACAGCGTGGTCCCGCTCAATGTAGCGCTGGAACTATTGGTGGGCGAGGTCAGCTTGATCCCCGTTACCGACCCGTCCACATAGACGGTGATGATCTTGGTAAGCGTGGTACCATTCACGACCGCTTCTACGGTAAGGGTGGCAAAACCAATGGATTCCGCTTTGAGCGTTGCCCGGGTGCCGCTGTTTGTCACGCTGACGACCTTGCTATTGCCGGACGTCCACTTGATGCTGCTGGCGGTCCCTCCGGTAATAACGGCATTGACGGTAGCAGTCTTCTTGCTGTCCATGTCCAGCGTTATGTTGCCGAGGGGATCCAGAGTAAGCGTGGGCTTGACGGTTGGGACGTTGTTGATGGCGTAGGTGGAGGATCCGGTGGTGTCATCGGGCTGGGTCGGCTTTTTCTCTGTTGTGGTAGACAACTTAAACTCGAAAGACTCCGGTTCTTCATCTCCCCACTGAATTGTAAGCGTTATCCATTCCTCTGTAATAATCTCTGTCTCAGTCTCTGTCCGGCGAGTTTCCGGCGCAGACAAATCAATAGAGAGCGTTTCATCTGCAGGGATATGGTTCGCATTCCAAATAACCTGATTGGGAGAATCATTAAGGATCAAGAAACTACCGGGGGCCTTCATTGCATCGCAGGAAATAGTAAATGCAGACGCAGCTGTGGACAGCGAACTCACAGTAGGCTTAAGGCCATCTGGATTTGAGACAATCGCATTTTGGAATTCAGCCGCAGAAATTGGATCGCCATCCTTGTTGTACAGCACTTTGTCAAACTCAAGTATGACCGATACTGTGTAGGTATCACCATCTGCATTTTTGGTTACTCTTGGGGATCGAATATTCTTAAGATCGGGTGCTTCGCCATCTGTCTTATATACTTTAATATTTGCTTTGAAAGCATCCCGCAGATAATCAATTCCCGGATCATCAGCACCCAAAACTTGTCGCTGACCAGCAACTAGAATAACATACGTTGCACCTGCCTGAAGCTCAGGCTCGAATTTAAGATTCTTTTCATCATCCCGATTCGTTGAATATTCCCAGTCGCCATACCGCATAACCTCTGCGCTGCCTCTGCCATCAAAGTTACGAATCAAATCGTCAACCTGCTGGCGGATATCATCATTTGCATAGATGTCAAAGACCGAATAGCCACCTTCATAGAGTTCAGGAGTGCCATCCTGTGCAAGAGGAATATAAGACTTGGATGCATTACTGCTTCCTTTTGCAGCCGCATTAGTATAAGTGGTTCTCAGAGCATCCAATACGGTGAAACCATTTGCCTTAATTGCCTCACTTCTGCTGTCATCGTTCGGCACTGTCCAGTTATCACCCCAGCAGTTCGGCATCTCCAGTCCTGCCGGAACATGCCCATCGCTCCCATCATCCACAAAACTCTTAAACGACTGATTAAGAATCGAAATCCCCCATGCTTCCTTTTCTTCAAACAACACATATTCCATTGCCGAATCAACATCAGGCGTCCATACATCCGCTGTGCCATCTGTTAAAGCCCGGATATTAATCTTCGGTTTTGGGGTCTTCTCAGTCTTAAAACGATAGATATAACCATGGGATGTACTTCCAGCATCATTGTCAATAACAAGATAAACATAGTAGTCCGTATCAGGCTCCAATCCCGTTATTACTTCCGCTGTTGGACTGGAGGGACCAGCAGCAAAGGAGCCATGGGCCACCGGATTCGGACCATCCCAAAGGTCATCAAAGCTTGCAATGGTGTCAAAATTGGGGAGGGTAATTTGGTTCGTCCCACGAGGATCGTCTGTTGTATTGTTTTCATCCCAGACTTCCCCAGGTGTACCCTTCATCCAATTAGGCATATTTTCTATACCATTACGCGGAGGTGGATCAACTCCCTCGGGAAGATTCTCGAATACGAGGTAAATCTCATCCTTACTGGAGTTTGTCCAGATACTCTCATCCAAGGGACTGTTCGGACTATCAATCGCATCTTGAATAAGTTTCGCTTCTTCTTCTGTGACCTTGCGGGTGGTTGGAACTTCCGGATGGTTTCCGGTGCTCTTTGCCAAATCGACAACATAATGAACAGTGCCTGTACTGGTGAGGCCTACATTCAGTGTTACCGATTCATGGGTGAAGCTACTGAAAGTCGGCGTACGATTGGAGAAAGCAGGCATACCGATTGCCAGCCGGGACCAATCCAGCTCCAGCGTGGACTGGCTTTCCTGATCCCACCAGCCGATGTTGCTGACAAGCCCCTTATCAATATAAGTGGTCTTCAGATAGTCCCTGCCTCTGGTCAGCGTGCTGGAGACCTGCTCCAGAATGCTGGACTGTCCGGCAATCACATCGAACTGGAACTTCACATCGCCGCTCCAGATATCCCGGTCTGTATCCCCTTTGAAACGCTCCAAGGAG
Organism: uncultured Clostridia bacterium; assembly: GCA_947177115.1. Taxonomy (GTDB): domain Bacteria; phylum Bacillota; class Clostridia; order Oscillospirales; family Oscillospiraceae; genus Pelethomonas. Next base: position 6,819 of record CAMWTG010000022.1, on the reverse strand, counting down.
ATAACAAATTCGTACTCCAGATGATCGTTCAAGTTATTCAGCAACGGGAAATTTGTGGGGTCGCAGTTGTTGAAGAGCGCATTGACAGACTTTGCGCTCCAGCCGCTGGAGGGCAGATTGTTGATAGTATTGGTACCCAGCCAGATCCAGCCGTTGTCATCCACAACCAGATCATCATAGGAAGACGTACCATCGGGGAGGATCAAATAATCCTCGATCTCGATCTCAGCTCCCGCGTTGGGGTCCTTGTAGGTGTATGTGCCAGGATACGCATTGTCCTTATCGATCCGCTTGCTGGTCTTGCTGTCCGGATCGATGACCCGGTAGTAAAGGCTGAAATCGGTAGACGCGAGGTTGCTCCACATGAGGATGTCGTAGCTCATGGTGCTGTTGGTGCTGCTGGTGGAGCGGGGATCGATCCGGAAATACCGGTCCGGGGTTTCCGATACCGGTCTTGTTTCGATAACGGTACCGGTCGCATCCTCTATATTTTCCACCTTCACATTGCCGTTGGCATCCCGGTCATAGGGACCGTCTCCGGCTCCCACGCCGGGGTCGGTGAAGAACCACACCGTTGGCGGCGCCACATCGAAGGGTTCCAGAGAGTGTCCGTTCTTGATGGCCTCCGCCCTTCTCGCGGGGATCGTAAAGTCAATGGGATCCGGCTGGATCTGGTTCTGGTTGTCGGAGGTGTCGTACAGCCCGGTAACGGTGAAATAGTACCGCGCACCGCTCTCCAGGTGCAGGCCCTCGCTGGGGAACACGATCCGGATGCCGTTGCTGTCGTTGGGGTTGGTGGTAATATAGGCCTGGGTATAGTCAATGGTAATATCGTCCGTAAATTCATACCCCGCCCCGCGCTCATGAATCTCGTCAATGTTTCCATTCACCTTGTTGAGCTTGATGGCATTGAAGAGGTTGAGCGCCCACAGGTTGATGGCTGCGGTCTGCTCCGCGCCGCTGGAGGTGCGCACTTTGTCGTACAGATCCCGGAAGCTGGTGCCGCCGTTCTGGCCCAGGCACTTGACGTTCTCGTTGATATCCAGGTAAATATCGCTGTCAGCCGTGGGCTTCGTTGTGTTGTCATTGGGATCGGAGGTAAGCTCGAAGGACTGGGTGATCACAGGCGGATTCACGTCCAGGGTGCTGATGGTGATCTTCTTCCAGACAACAGAATAGTTTCCGGCGGTATCCTTGGCTACATAGTAGAAGTCGTAAACGACCTCCGGCTTCAAACCGCTGACGGTGATCGTGCCGTCTACGTTCTCCTTGGCGCTGACCCTGCCGGACTTGCCATCGGAACCGATGTTCATGCCGGATTCGATCTGCATTTTGCCGTATTCGCTGGTTTCCGGAGCATACTCATACTCGGTGCCAGGCTCAGGCTTGGGGTAAATGGTGCCCGCAGGAACCGCCACCCAGTAGACCGTGCCGTTCTCATTGAGCCGGAAGGTCAGGCTCACGCTGGTAGCCTGGATCTTGTTGGGCGTAGGATCCACGATGAACTCCGGCGGCGTCTCGTCCTTGGTGGTGAACTTCAGAGGGACGATCTTCCCCTTATTCACTCCATCAGCGTCCACCAGCCACAGGTACAGGACGTAGGTGACCTGCTCATCCAGGATCACGTCATTGACCCGGAACGTATCCTCCACGTTCTTCTTTACATCCCGCACGCCGTAACCCAGCGCACCGGCTACAGAGCTGGTCTTCAGCTCGTTCTCGGTAGGCGCGGCAGCTCCCTCGGGCAGCAAGGCGTAGTAGAGCTTGCAGTCCTTGTTGGGCATGACCACGACCACGCTGTCGGTCCGGGAGACCTGGGACATGTAGGGGTAGCCTGCGCAGAAAGCGGGAGTGGTATTATCCGGCGTAGTGAAGGAGATGACCTTCACCGTGCTGCGCTTATCCCTGGCATCCACCAGCACGGCGGAGAGGTAATAGGACCCGCCGGGCGTCAGCTTGCCCACCTTGGCGGTGGTCTCTTCATTGCCCTTGGCAATGTTAAGGCTGCCGTTGCTCACGGCGATACTGCCGTAGGAGGGCGGCTTGATAAGGTCTTCCTCGCCGATGGAGCCATCGGTGATGGCGCTGACCGCCCAGTAAATGGTACCCGCCTTATTGGTCATGAACACGGCGTCCAGGCCGGTGGGGATGATATCCCGGGCCTCGGGATAGCCCGCCAGGATCTGAGGCTCCATAGAGGACTCCTGTGCGGCTACACTGTCCATCACCTCGCCGTTGATCTCGGCGGTGATGCCCGGGCGGATCTCGATCTCATCGGGCAGCATCTCCACCACGCAGCCGGGGGCGTTGACCACCAGCTTGCCGATATCGCCCTCGCCGGTGACCGTAGTGGTGGTGTCCAGATTCAGCTCCTTGACCACGGTGTTGCGGTCGATGATCACCGAGGATCCCTCGGCGGCCTCGTCCACCGTCAGCTTGGCCACGGTGCCGGAGGCGGCGTGGACGATGGAGCCGGGCGTCTTGTTGACGACCTCCTCGATCCGGCCCGCCAGGGTCAGCTCAATCGGCTCCCAATCCTCGGGCTCCTCGCCCTCGGGGTAGCTCTCCCCCTCCAGGGAGATGTATTTGAGCCCCATGCCATCGGGGGTATTGTCCTCAATATAGGAGCTGGTGCGCACGGTGGTGCGGCCGATCTCGGTGATGCCATCGGCCCGGACGGAAACCGTGTTGCCCTGGAGATTGTCCACCAGCAGCTCATCGGCAATCACATTGCGCAGCAGGATGCTGGCCTGGCCGATCTCGCTCTGGCCGGTACCGCTGGCGATGATGCGGCCCAGGACCGTCACGTTCTCCAGCTTGATGCCGCCCAGGCCCACGCCGCCGGAGATGTACAGATCCCCGCTGACAACGGTGTCCCGCAGCGTCACATCGGGAGAGGTGATGGTTACGTTGCCGAACACGCCGCCCAGGGAGTAATCTCCCGGCTCCTGAAGGGGTGTGCCCACCAGGTTGGTGACCATGGCGGCCATCTCGCCCCAGGAAACGTTGCGCTGGGGACGGAAGGTGCCATCGTCATAGCCGCTGACCAGGTAGTGCTCCAGGGAGGACTTGACGGTGCCCCTGGCCCAGTTGCTGATCTGCCGGGCATCGGTGAAGTCCAGCAGCTCCCCCGCAGATTCCTGGAGCATCATGTTCCGCCCCAGGATGGTGGCCGCCGTCTCCCGGGTCAGGGTGCTGTTGGGGGAGGCGGTGGTGGGAGAGGTGCCCTTGATGTACTTGGCCGTGTAGGCGATGCCCACATCGTCATAGAACCAGTCGTTCTCGGCCACGTCCTCGAAGGGGGTCTCCCCCGTCTCGTGGTAGCCGTAGGCCCGGTTGGTTATGGCCATGAAGTCCGCCCGGGTCAGGGCCCGGTCGGGATTCCGCGCCTGATCATCCCGGATGAAGCCCCACTCCACCAGCTGGCTGAGGTAGGCGTCCGACCAGTGGGCCGAGGCCTCGCTCTCCATGGCGGGCAGGCCGGGAACAAGGCCCAGGATCATCACCAGGGCCAGCAGAAGGGACATTGCCCGCCTTTTCCAGGCGCGGCGGGGGGCATGGGGTATCTGCTGCATGATAATTGCTCCTTTCACAACGGTAAAAGATACCGGCGGCATCCTTTCGGAGGGCTTTCTGACAAAACGCACAGCCGTGCTCTCTATATTTACTATAAACCCGTGCGGCGGTCTTCGTCAAGCCGGATGGATCAAAATGCAGGGAGATCCATTTTTAACCAGCCCATCCCCCAAACAGCAGGATCTGTCCGGAGGCGGGAGGCTGCGCGTCACAAAACAGCGCCCGGGATCAGAATATGCGGGATTACCCCGCGTTTTCCCGGTTCTTGGGGCGCGGCTTGTTTACCTGGATGCTGAACACCGCCTTGCGGATGGCAAACTCCTCGTCCAGACACATCTCCACGAACCGGGCCGCGTACAGGGGCAGCGGCTCATCGGTGTTCAGCTGCCGCAGGATCCTGGCGCGCAGCAGCAGCGGGGAGTCGGTCACAGGCAGGACGATCTGCACCACCTCGCCCACCCGCAGCGCCTGCCCGGTGTGGAAGGCCACGCCGCCGCAGCTGAGGTCGTGGCCCTTGATGGCCTTCTGCCCCTTCCAGTAGCCGGTGACGGGGTACATGACGCTCTGAAAATCCGTCTGGATGCGCAGGTTCTCCCGGGCCTCCTCGCCCAGGGCGGCGGTGGGCCGGACCACCAGGCGCTCCCCCCGCTGCATGGTCACCGTCCCCCGCAGGGACGCCGAACTGTTGTCCAGGCCGATGCATTGGATGTCGCCGATCTGCAGGAAGTCCAGGTCCGTCTCCTCCGTCAGGCGCAGCTGGACCACCTCCGTGATCCGCGGGGATTCCAGGATCGCCTGGGCCAGGGCCCCGCCGTCTTTATCCAGGATCAAATATAACCGTTCCATCACAGTCCTCCTTCCTCAACCGCTCCGCTGCCCTCCGCCGGGGCGGAGGCGCGCTTCTCAAGGGCCTGCCGCTCCCGTTTCGCTTTTTCCGGGTCGGCGGGGTCAAAATTCAGAAAATACACATAGATCTCCACAATGGCCCGGTACAGGGAGTCGGGGATCTCCTGCCCCAGGGACAGCTGGGAGAGCATGGTGGCTAGGGAGTTGTCCTCGTAGACGGGCACGCCGCTCTCCGCGGCCACCTCCACAATCTTCTCCGCCATATAGCCCATGCCGGAGGCCACCACCACCGGCGCGCCGGAGCCGCCATCGTAACTGAGGGCCACGGCCCTTCCCGCGGAGCGGGGCCTTTCACGCGCTGACATTAATACTGTTCTCTCCTTCAAAGATTTTTGGGAATACGGCGGACACATCCAGAGGCCTATCCATGGCCTGGACCTGGATGACGTTGGGCTTCAGACCGTTTTCCGAGAGGATGCGGCCCATTTCCCCCTGGACCATCCCGGCGAAGCCGGCCACCGAGGGGGGGCCGAAGATCTGCAGATCCACGTTCTCCCGCTGGCAGGTGAGGACCATGTCGAAAAATCCCAGGCCCTGGATATCCATCTTGAAGAGGAACCGGACCACGTTGTCCCGGTCCCCCCGGCCCTTTTTCAGGTTGTCCTCCGCGTCCGGGTCCACCCACAGCTCGCTGAACATCATCTTCCCGTCCCACTCCAGGGGCAGGACCAGATGGGTCAGGGGCATATAGACGCTCTCGTTGATGAGGAAGGCGGAGACGATGTTGCGGAAGGCGTCCTGCACCTCCGCCCCAGCGCCGCCCCGGAGGGCCCGCTGAGCCGTCTGGGCCAGCTGGTCGGCGAACTGGTCCCTCCCGGCGGCCTGGGCAAAGCGGCTGCGCTCCAGGAGCCGCAGCAGGTCCACCTCGCTCACGCCCCCCAGCTTCTCCCGCAGCATGGCGCTGCCGCCCAGCTGGCGGAACGCCTGCATGACCCCCTCCTTGGACCCGCTCTCGTACCGGGCCACATCCAGGGCCAGCAGGGAGATCAGCGCCCGGCTGAGCCCCATGTCGTTGGTCCGGGAGGTGTACCCCGCCAGGAAGGGCATGATGGATCCCTGGAGCAGCTTCAGCGCCCCCGCCCGGTCCCCGGCGCTCATTTTTCCCTCCAGCTCGGAGACCATGGCCAGCAGCTGGTTGCCGTAGCTGGCGGGGATGGCCCGGGTCAGCCGGGTGAGGGTTCGCAGCAGGTTCCCCTGGACATGCTGGGAGGAGGAATAATCACTGTAGCGCTTGAGGAACTGGAGGATGTTGCCCCGCAGCACCTCGGAATCGCTGCTGCCGAAGGCCTCCCGCAGGATGTTGAACAGGGGGCCGGAAAACCGGCTGCTCAGCTCCATCTGGGAGCGGAAGAAGGAGGAAAGCTCCCCTTCGTCCATTTTCAGCATCTCCAGCAGGGCGCTCATTTCCACCGCGATGCCCTCCTCCATGCCGGAGGACACCCGGGTGCCCTGGTAGGCGCGCAGCAGCTCCGTCATGGAGCGGCTCAGGCCGGGGGTCTCGCTCATGCGCTGGAGAAAAGCGATAAAATTGGAATCATAGCGGGCCGCCTGACTGCCGGTCTCACCGGCGTCCTGCCGCTCCGCGCGGTTGTCCGGACGGCTGACCCGGTTCAGGTCCGGCGCGTTCTGGACCCGTGGGTCGTTAGGGATGGAGGGCATATTGCGGTTAATCAGGTTTGTATCATTTCCCGGCACCGCGTTTGTCACGCCCAGCAGATCTGGCATTGGCGACACTCCATTCAAAGTTACTTCTATTCCCCCGTGACCAGGTGGGAATAATTAAAATCAGCTGATGTCTTATGTTTTAACTTCATCCTGCCGATAACTACAATGATGAAATCAGCGCGGGGGAAGTTTGCCCTTTTGGCCCCCCGCGGGGAACAGAAAAATTACGGAAAAGGTGGCGTACTTATGGGTAGTGGCAGCGACAGCATTCTGGATATGTATTTATATGAGACGAATACGCTTCTTGAACAGCTCGATGGCATCCTGCTGGCGGCTGAACAGGCGGATACGTTCTCCCAGGACAGTGTCAACGAAATCTTCCGCATCATGCATACGATCAAAGGTTCCTCCGCCATGATGGAGTTCCCCTCCCTCATGACCGTGGCTCACCGGATCGAGGATCTTTTCTTCATCATCCGGGAAAAGACCATGGAGGCGGTGCCCGAATCTCTGCGTCCGGAACTGTTCGACATGCTGTTTCAGGCGGTGGACTTCTTCCGGGGGGAGATCGAGAAGATCGAAAACGGCGAACCTCTCTCTGAATCTATCGACAGTATCGTGGATAAAATTAATAGCTTGATTGAGAAAATTCAGGGAGGGGGGGACGCGCCG
>CAMWTG010000021.1 GCA_947177115.1 uncultured Clostridia bacterium | reverse complement strand
AGCGGAACCGTCACCAATCACGGTGACATGCCCGCTGTTTTGGTCTACCCTTGCGACATTACTTCCGGCAGTGATTTCCCAGGTGACATCGCCATTGCCCGAACCGCCCAAGGTGCTCAGGGTGAACTGATCCCCGTAAATAACGGTATCAGGTTTTTCGGTGATGGACAACGTCTCCTGCTCGCGGAGGGTGATTTCGAATTCCACCTCGACCTGCGTAAGTTCGTAGTTGCCGCCGGATTTATCCGTAACGGTCACTTTCGCAGTACCCACGTCCCGGTTGCTGGTATAGCTTACCGCATACTCGGTATCCGGCAGAACGGTCACATCATCCGTATCCTTGACCGTGACCTTTGGCTCCTTGAACCCGCCGTCATACAGATATGTATAATCCGACAGCGTCACGATCGGCGTGATCTCCCTGCGCAGGATTTTTACGCCAGATACCAGCGTCTCCGGTACACCATTATAATTGTCAGTGTCCGCAATCCGATAATAAACCGTATAATCGCCCGCATTGATGCCGGTGGGGATTTCCGTGGAGTAGGGTCCTCCTGCGGTCTGCGCGTATTCGATCACCGCACCGTTCTTCACCACACCCGCCGTAACCAGCGCATGGGAGTTTCTGTCATAGGTTGGCAGCGCAGGCGCAGGCGCCGTGACAAGCGCAGGGATTTTATTGATGGTCAGCTTCAGACACGGATCCGTCTCAGCCGCCTTATAGTTCTGGCTTTCCGGGATATACGCCTTGACATCATACGTACCCGCATTCGTGGGCAGGCCATCGGTAAACTCCGTATCTCCGACTTTCCGGTAGGCGTACTGGAGATATTGATATAAATCCTCCCCGTTGACAGGTTGTATGGTGATAGTAATATGCGGCAGCTTGCTACTGTCGACCGGAATGCCCCTGCTGTCATAGTCCACTGCATAGTTGGAAACATCCCAACTGATCCTAGGCTCGGCCTGCTCAACATTGTAAGTCTTGGTAAAGGTCCCGTTGAACGTAATGCCGGTGACGGTCACTGTAATTTCGCCGGCGTCTGTACGCGGCTCATAATCTACCCTATAATCGGTATTCTGCACCAGCTCCCGGCCAGAGCCATCGCCCAGGGTAACGGTGATCTCTACGTCTTCCGCCTTCATAGTGCCGTCATAGACCAGATTGGCCAGGTCCGCCTCGTCCACGACAATGGCGATCGAATTTTCACAGAATTCACAGGTCCCGGTTCCATCCTGCTGGAAGGTGAAGGTACACTTTTCCGTCTCCCCCACGCCGCAGTACGGACAGCCCCAGGTGTGCTCCGTGGTGCCGGGATCGTGCATGTAGCCTTCGCCCGAATGGTTGGAACACTCTTGAATGATGACTGTCTTGGCGGTCGCCACATCGGTCAAACGAAGCGGATTGCCGTTGTAGTCGAAATAGGCATATCCCGGCTCCAGAAGCGCAGCAAAATCACCATCTGCCATCCGGATCGCGGGGCCTCTGGCGGAATATTTGCCGCCGGATAGGTGTACTTCCGCACCGGAGGCAATGTCCAGGGCACAGGTCGTGCCGTTGATCCAAGTATCCGGATCCGTGATACTCAGAAAGCCGCCGGACAGGACCTCCACCCCGGCGCCCCTTGCGGAGACGACATTGCCTGAGAGATACAGCTGGCCTGTTCCGTTGACCCGTATGGCGGTTGAGTCTGTTCCGGTTAAGGTATACCCGTTTGTACGGATGGTCATCAAAGACACTACTTCATATGGAACACTGTAGCTGCAATCCTCTGGCAAGTCGAGGCTGTTCCCAGAGAAGACTCCGCCGGGGTCGCTGCTCAGCACCGCAAGATCCATCCCGTCCAGCTGGTCCTGCAGGGAAACACAGGGCGACAGGTCCACTTGCTGCTGTTCATCAGCGGTCAGCCCATCGTATAACGCATAAATTTCACTGAGCTGGCCCCGGACCTGCTCGCTGTTGCTTTCCGAAACGCTGCCGGGCAGTCTGCCGATCAAGTCCTCGACAGGGCAGATCTGACAGACAAACGTACATAGCGAGCCCGGATCCTCCGGTACATACCCGCACGCATCCGTGTGCAGCGGATGATGCGGGCACAGGCCGCCGTCCGTCCCCTCGCCGGCATCCAATGCCCAAGCGGGGCACAGGTTCAGGCACAGCGTCAGCGCGATAACAAAACTCAGTACTCTGCGTTTCATGCTATTACCTCCCAAAGGCATAAGGTGGTTGCGCCCAGCGCATAACCTCCCATCTTGATATGATTATTTTACCACCAGAACCACGAATTGTCCACTGGTCAAACAGCAATTTTCCTCTTTGATTTTTCAGAACATCTCATACAAATCTTTACCAAAAAGAAAACGTGTGTTCTGTATTGCTTGCCAAAAATGCCATGATCACTCTCCTTTGTAAAAATACATCTCACGGTGAGACACATTTCATGGACGAAACAAAACCTCTATACATAGATTTGCTTGGCGGAAACAGACAAAAATTCCTGGTAATTTCAATGCGTTTTTTACGTTCTTGCATGAGCGGTCAAAAAAACAACGTGAGCGGTATTGAGGTTGAAGGCAAAAATACGGTAAAATATAGAGGAACTGAACAGGGAATAACGGCTTACGCGTAAGCCATCATGGGTGGGTTCCCACTCATGAAAATCTTTGATCACCTTGATTTCGATTTGAGGTAAGACCCTATGCTGATTTATATTTGCGATGACCAACAGGAGGAAGCATCGGTCCTTCAGCTCTGCCTGACAAAAGCGGCGGCGGAATTGTCCGTCAGCTGCATGACGAAAGTCTATTGTTCCGGCGAAGCGTTGATAGATGCGGTGGAAAATGAAGCGGCCCCTTCCCTGGTGGTTTTGGATGTTTACATGGAGGGCATGAGCGGTATAGAAACGGGGCGGCGGCTTCGTTCGCTCCGGCCCGATCTGCCGCTGGCCTTTCTGACCACCAGCCGGGACTTTGCCGTGGATGCCTTTGAGCTAAACGCTCTGCACTACATCGTCAAGCCTGTGACCGTAGAGGCGGCCCGCGCGCTTTTGGAGCGATTGCCCCCGCGTCCGGGAAGCACGGTCAAGATGCTGGAATTGCCCGTCCAGGACGGGACGGCGCAATTTCCCTTGGCGGAAATCAACAGGATCATCAGCAAAAGCCGGGGCGTGGAAATACACATCACGGGACGGAGCGCCGCGTGGCTGCCCTGCCGGTTCCGGGAAGTGGAGGTACGGCTTTCTGACGAGCCGGATTTTCTGCTGATCAGCCGGGGCTGCATCGTCAATCTCGGTCATGTGCAGAGCATTGATTTTGACACCTGCTGTCTGAAAAACGGCGAACAGCTTCCGGTCAGCCGCAGGGAACGGCTGAATGTGCAGAACCGTTACAGCGACTTCCTGTTCCGCCGGTTAGACCGGATGAAAGGAGGGGGGCTGTGATCGAACCGCTTTTTCTACTCATGCGCTGGATCCAGACCATCCCTATAGCGATGCTGATGCTGAGCCCCTTTGAGGACGGGGAACTGCGGATACAGCGGAAAACCGGGTGCTTGTTTTCCTTGACGTATCTGCTTCTGGCAGGCGTGGGACTGGCGGTGATCAGCGCCGCTGCCAGCGTGGACGGGCAGCGGAATATTGCCGCGCGGGACATCAGTCTGGCGGCGGTGCTGGCAGTCTATCTCTCCTGCTGGGCCGCGGCGGTCCGGGCTCCGGCGGTGCGAAAAATGCTGGTGGCAATTATCATGCTCCATTATGCAGCGATGCTCAATACGCTGAGCAACCTGTTTGCCGCCCTGATTTTAGGGGAGCGCTATCTCACGGAGATCAGCGCTGATGCGGGGAGCCTGACCTTCGACCTGTGCCTTTTGGCGGCGACCGCCCTGACCTATCCGCTGGTATGGGGCTTTCTGCGCCGGATCCTGCGAAAAAATCTTCCTATTTTGGGAGACAGGCAGACGTATCGGGGCTTAGGGTACCTATGTGTGATGTTCCTGCTGTTTTCCATTGTGACCTATCTTCCCGCCTATGAGCGCCAGCCGGAGGCGACCATCACCCTCGGTTCGCTGATGGCGACCGATATGATCGCCTACTATATCTATTTCCAGGAGATCGGGGCAGTGCGCCGGCAGGGCGAGATCGCCCGGCAGCTGGCCGATTATCAGACGCAGTATCAAATTATTATCAGCCGTATGGAGAGCGTACGGCGGCTGCGCCACGACCTGCGCCACCATTTTCATACGCTGGGAACACTGAACGCCCAGGGGAGGACGGAAGAGGTGACCGCGTACCTGAAAGAATACGGCAAGGTGTATGAACAGCTGGAGCGGCAGAATTTCAGCGGCGACCCGGCGGTGGACAGCGTACTGGGCTACTATCTGGCCCAGACCGGCGAGGAACACATCCCTATGGACTGCCAAATCAATCTGCGGGAAGGGCATGGAATCGCGCACATTGACATGACGGTGCTGCTGGGCAACTGCCTGGAGAACGCGGTGGAGGCCGTCCGGCGGCTCCCGGAGGAGGAGCGGCGGATCGCAGTGGAGCTCCAGTCGGTGGAGCATATGGTGCTGCTGCGGGTGGTCAATTCCTGCCGGGCGGGCCCGGATACAGAGGGTTTTACCGGATGGAGGGCTTTCCCCTCCGGGAAGAAAAAGAGCCGGGTCGGCGTGGGCCTGCGCAGCGTGACGGAGATCGCCGCCAAGTACGGCGGCAGCGCACAATTTCAGCGTAAGGACGGAGAATTTACCGCACGGGTGACGCTGTGTATGCCGCCGGGAGACACAGAGCCATCGGAGCAGCCGCCCAAGGCGGAAAAACAATAAAGGAGGATCACAACATGAAAAGGAAAAAATTTTTTGCGTGGGTGCTGACCGCCGCGCTGGTGCTGGGGATGCTGCCCACGCCCGCGCTGGCCGAGGCGCCGGAGGTGACAGTGGACAGCGGCACCACAGCCTGGACAGACGGCAACACATATATTGTCGCTGGAGATGTTACCATCAGCGATCGAATTGTGGTGTCCGGGACTGTCACTTTGCAGTTGGCCAGCGGAACATTGACGGCCAGCAAAGGAATCCATGTTCCCAAAGACGCATCCTTGACGATTAATGGATCGGGTACGCTGAAGGCCACAGGTGATAACTGGCATGCCGGTATTGGCGGCAATGAGAACGAATCAGGCGGTAATATCACCATCAATGGCGGAACGATCAACGCAACAGGAGGCCAAGGTGCTGCAGGCATCGGCGGGGGTAGCGGCGGATATGGTAACGGTGGCACAAACACCATCAGGATCACAGGCGGCACAGTGACGGCCGAAGGCAGCACATATGGCGCAGGCATCGGCGGCGGCGCTAACACCACTAATGTTGGGGCTATCGTGATTGAAGGAGGGGTAGTGGAGGCTACCGGCGGCAATGCTGCTGCTGGAATTGGCGGTGGTAGTTCCAACAACAATTTCCGCACAATGGTGACAATTACTGGCGGTACAATTCAGGCCAAAGGCGGCCATATCATTGGCGGCAATGGCTGCGTCTCTATCAAGATTCAAAACGCTGTGGTCAACGGTACCCGTGTCGCTCTCGATTTTACAGCACCGCCCCAAGACAAAACTGTTACGGCAGGGGAAGCGGCGGTGTTTACTGTAGCTGCCAGCGGCGAACCAGTCCCCACTTATCAATGGCAGGTAAGCATAGACGGCGGCAGAAATTGGAGTGATATTTCCGGCGCGACTGCCAGCACCTATACCATAGCTGCAGCGGACATGAGCATGAATGGCTGGCGGTATCGGTGTATTATAAGTAATGAGGTGGGGCGTGCGGAAAGCAGCGCCGCCACTCTGACCGTGACCCGGGGGAATTTGAGAGGTGCGGCTGTGACGGTATCTGGCTCTTACTCCTACACCGGACAGGCGATTGAACCGCCTGTAACCGTTACCCTGAACGGTACGATGCTGAGGGAGGGAACTGATTATACAGTCAGCTATACGAACAATGTCAATATTGGCACCGCCAATGTAACCGTGACCGGCACAGGCAACTACACCGGCACTGCGAACGGTACGTTCACGATTGACAAGGCTACGCAGGCCGCTCTCTCTATTACCGGCGCACCGGCAGCCATCTATAACGGCGACAGCTTCACTCTGACCGTTTCCGGCGGCTCCGGCGGCGGGGCTGTCACCTGGGAGATCGTCAGCGGCCCCGCAACGGTGGACGGAAGCGGAACGGTAACTGTAACCGGCACCGGCGAAATTCAAATCAAAGCGGTCAAGGCTGCGGATACCAACTACACCCAGGCCGAGGCGGCCATTACGCTCAATGCGCTCACATCTTCCACCTTGCCACCTACCCAATACCTTGTGACAGTCAACGGCGGCACAGGCGGCGGGAGTTATGCGGAGGGCGCAACCGTTACCATTACAGCAACGGTCCCCAGCGGCCAGCAGTTTACCGGCTGGACGGTGGGCGAGGGCGGCGTGACCTTGGCTAATGCCAGCAGCGCCACGACCACCTTTATCATGCCAGCCCAGGCTGTTACCGTTACGGCGAATTTCCAGAATAACTCCAGCAGCGGCGGGATCGGCGGAAACAACGGTAACAGTTGGTACGATACCCACACCACGTACTCTGTTACAACACCGGCTGCAGCTACCCACGGGAAAGTGAGCGTCAGCCCGGCCAACGCGGCGCGGGGCGACACTGTGACCATTACCGTTACCCCGGAGGACGGCTGCCGTCTGGACAATCTCAGCGTCACCAGCGGCGGCAAGCCCGTACCCCTGACGGAAAAAGGGAACGGCAAGTACACCTTTACCATGCCGGCGGGGACGGTCAAGGTGGAAGCCGCCTTTGTTCCGGTCGAAGTGCCGGAAGCACCCTGGACGAACTCCTTTACCGATATAGCCGAGGACGCCTGGTACTATGACGCGGTACGGTTTGTGAATGAGCAGGGCCTGATGAGCGGCCACAGCGATGGCCGGTTTGGGCCGAACGAGACCCTCTCCCGCGCCCAGCTTGCTCAGATCCTCTTTAACAAAGAGGGCGGGCCTATGGTGAATTATCTGATGGACTTCTCCGATGTGGCAGGCGAAGCTTGGTACGCCGAGGCCGTCCGCTGGGCCGCAAGTCAGAGGATCGTGGGCGGTTATGGAAACGGAATGTTCGGCCCCGATGACCCTATCACCCGTGAGCAGCTGGCGGTCATGCTCTGGCGGTACTCCGGCAGTCCCGCCGCTACCAGCAAGGAACTGCACTTTGCCGATGCGGGCGAGAGCAGCGGCTATGCTCTGGAGGCCCTGCGGTGGGCTGTGGAACAAGGCATTATCAACGGCTACGGCAACGGCCAGTTAGCGCCTCAGGGATTGGCGACTCGCGGCCAGGCAGCGCAGATGCTTATGAATTTCGTGCAAAACAGATAAAACCTTTAAGAGCTGAGGGTTCTTGAACTGCACCCCATTTGTTAGACAGTATGGTATACTGAATAACAAGTGGGGTGATTTTATTATACCCAAAGGGATTCCGAACAAGAAATACACACCAGAATTCAAGAAGCTGGTGGTGGAAACTGTGCAAAAAGAAAAGCTCGGTTTCTATAACTGGCACCACAGTCCGGGCTATTCTTTCCATGGCCGCAAAGGGCGCAGTATCTTTTTTGACACATAGAAAAACTCCGGAAACTATGTTTCCGGAGTTTTTCTATGGTTTGGAGGATCAGATGAAAAAGAAGTCTTGTCACTTGCAAGTATAAGAATACCCTAAGGTTGTTAACAAAACCAGCATAGATTGTTACAAAAGTCTAAAATCGAAGAGAAGTTTTTGTCACTTTGCATCGATTGTGGAGATTCGGCTGGAAATGGCCTCCAGAACGTCCAGCAGAGCGCTGACCGTATCCAGGGAAGTGAAGGTGGTGACACTGTTTTCAATGGCAAGGCGGCGCATTTCGAAGCCGGCGTTGACATGCTTGGCGGAGTTGGGATCCCGGGTGTTCACCAGATAGGCCACCTTGCCGCTGCGCATGGCCTCAGTGATGTCGGAAGGATCCTCGGTGTAGTCCTGCTTGATCCGGGTGCGGATGCCGTGCTCCTTGAGGAAGTCCGCCGTGCCAGTGGTGGCCTCGATATTGAAGCCCATGCGGTAGAAGCGGCGGACCAGAGGCAGGGCCTCCTCCAGGTCCTCCTGGCTGATGGACAGCAGGACGGTGCCGTGGTCCTGAAGGTTCATCCCGGCGGCCTGCATGGCCTTGTAGAGGGCGTAGGGCAGGCGGTCATCGTAGCCGATGGCCTCGCCGGTGGACTTCATTTCCGGGGAGAGGTAGGCGTCCAGGCCGCTGAGCTTGCTGAAGGAGAACACGGGGACCTTGCAGTACCAGCGCTTTTTCTCCGGGGGATACAGTTCGGTGATGCCCTGGTCCCGGAGGCTCTCGCCCAGGATCACCTTGGTGGCGATGTCCGCCAGAGACCAGCCGGTGGCCTTGGACAGGAAGGGCACCGTCCGGGAGGAGCGGGGGTTGACTTCAATGATGTAGACCTTTTCCTCCCGGTCTACGATAAATTGGATGTTATACAGGCCTACGATGCCGATGCCCAGGCCCAGTTTTTTTGTGTAGTCCAGAATGACTTCCTTTACATCCTGGGAGATGGAGAAGGTGGGGTAGACGCTGACGGAGTCGCCGGAGTGGACGCCGGTGCGCTCCACCAGCTCCATGATGCCGGGAACGAATACGTCCGTCCCATCGCAGATGGCGTCTACCTCTACTTCCTTACCGATGATGTATTTATCCACCAGCACCGGTTTCTCCGCGTCTACTTCCACAGCGGTTTTCAGATAGTGCCGGAGCATTTCCTCGTTGGCTACGATCTCCATGGCCCGGCCGCCCAGGACGAAGGAGGGCCGCACCAGCACCGGGTAGCCGATCTCCCTGGCTGCGCGGACGCCGTCCTCCAGGTTGGTGACGGCTTCGCCCCGGGGCTGGGGGATGTCCAGCTCATGAAGGACCTGCTCAAAGACCTTCCGGTCCTCGGCCCGTTCGATGGCATCGCAGTCTGTGCCGATGATCTTGACCCCGTGGTCCAGGAGAGGCTGGGCCAGATTGATGGCGGTCTGGCCGCCCAGGGAGGCAATGACCCCTTCCGGCTTCTCCAGCTCCACGATGTTCATGACGTCCTCCACGGTGAGGGGTTCAAAGTAGAGCTTGTCGGAGCAGGTGTAGTCGGTGGAGACGGTTTCGGGATTATTGTTGATGATGATAGCGTCATAGCCGCTTTTCTTGATGGTCTGGACGGCGTGGACGGTGGAGTAGTCGAATTCCACGCCCTGGCCGATGCGGATGGGGCCGGAGCCCAGAACGATGATCTTTTTATTTTCGGAAACAATGGATTCGTTTTCGCTCTCGTAGGTGGAGTAGAAGTAGGGCACGTAGCTGTCAAACTCCCCGGCGCAGGTATCGATCATCTTGTAGACGGGGAAAAGGCCCATTTCCTTCCGTTTTTCATAGACCTCCCGCTCGGTGCAGCTCCACAGCCAGGCGATGGCCTTATCTGAGAAGCCCCGGCGCTTGGCCCGGCGGAGCATGTCGGTATCCCAGGGGCGGGCCTTGATCTCGCTTTCGTAGTGGACGATGTTGCAGATCTTGTCCAAAAACAGCATGTCGATCTGGGTCGCCGTGCAGATCTGGCCCAGGTCGGTGCCGCGGCTCATCAGCTCCGCAATGGCGAAGATGCGGTCATCGGTGCCCAGATGGATGTAGTCCAGCAGCTGCTTTTCGGTGTAGTCGTTGAACTTTTCCATGTAGATGTGGCCTACGCCGCCTTCCAGGGAGCGGACGGCTTTGAGGATGCTCTCCTGCAGGGTACGGCCTACGGCCATGACCTCGCCGGTAGCTTTCATCTGGGTGGACAGGCGGTTATTGGCGGAACCAAATTTGTCGAAGGGGAACCGGGGCATCTTGGTGACCACGTAGTCCAGGGCGGGCTCGAAGCAGGCGGGGGTATTGGCAAGCTGGATCTCGTCCAGGTGCATCCCAACGGAGATTTTCGCGGAAACCCGGGCGATGGGGTAGCCGCTGGCCTTGCTGGCGAGAGCGGAAGAGCGAGAGACGCGGGGGTTGACCTCAATGACGTAGTATTGGAAGGACTGGGGGTCCAGAGCGAACTGGACGTTGCACCCGCCCTCGATCTTCAGTGCGCGGATGAGACGCAGGGCGCTGTCACGGAGAAGGTGGTACTCCTTGTTGGTCAGGGTCTGGCTGGGGGCCACCACGATGGAGTCGCCGGTGTGGATGCCTACCGGGTCGATGTTCTCCATGTTGCAGACGGTGATGGCGGTGTCGTTGGCGTCCCGCATGACCTCATATTCGATCTCCTTGTAGCCCTTGATGCTCTTCTCAAGAAGCACTTGGCGGACCGGGGACAGCTCCAGGGCGTGCTTCATCATCTCCCGCAGCTCGTCCTCGTTTCCGGCAAAGCCGCCGCCGGTGCCCCCAAGGGTGAAGGCGGGGCGGAGAATAACGGGGTAGCCGATCTCCTCCGCCGCCCGGACGGCCTCCTCTACAGAATGGGTGATCTCGGAGGGGACCACCGGTTCGCCGAGGCCCAGGCACAGCTCCTTGAACAGCTCCCGGTCCTCGGCCTTCTGGATGCTCTCATAGCTGGTGCCCAGCAGCTCCACGCCGCATTCGGCCAGGATGCCCTGCTTTTGCAGTTCCATGGCGAGGTTCAGCCCCGTCTGGCCCCCGATGCCGGGGACGATAGCGTCCGGACGCTCGAAACGGAGGATCTTCGCCAGATACTCCACCGTCAGAGGCTCCATGTAGACCTTGTCCGCGATAGTGGTGTCGGTCATGATGGTGGCGGGGTTGGAGTTGGCAAGGATCACCTCATAGCCCTCCTCCCGGAGGGCAAGACAGGCCTGGGTGCCGGCGTAGTCGAACTCGGCGGCTTGGCCAATGACGATGGGGCCGGAGCCGATGACAAGAATTTTCTTTAGATCCGTTCTCTTAGGCATGGCGTTTCCCCTCCTCCATCATCTGAATGAAACGGTCGAATAAATATCCGCTGTCCTGGGGGCCGGGGGCGCTCTCCGGGTGGTACTGGACGGAGAACACCTTGTCCTCCTTGCAGGCCAGGCCCTCCACGGTGTTGTCCAGCAGGTTGATATGGGTGACCTCCAGGCCGGTGCCCGCTAGGGAGGCGGCATCCACGGCGTAGGAGTGGTTCTGGCTGGTGATCTCCAGCTTGCCGGTGGAGAGGTCCTTGACCGGGTGGTTGCCGCCCCGGTGGCCGAATTTCAGCTTGTAGGTCCTGCCGCCGTAGGCCAGGGCGATCATCTGGTGGCCCAGGCAGATGCCGAAGATGGGGAACCTGCCCCGCAGCTGGCGGACCAGCTCAATGACGGGAGTCACGTCCTCCGGGTCCCCAGGGCCGTTGGAGAGGAATACGCCGTCCGGCTCCATGTCCGCAATGACCTGGGCGGGGGTGTCGTAGGGCACTACAGTGACGTTGCAGCCCCGCTGGTTGAGGGAGCGGACGATGTTCAGCTTGATGCCGCAGTCCACGGCGACCACCGTGTAGCGGTGGTTGGAGGTGCGGGCGTACCAGCGCTTGCGGCAGCTGACCTGGGGGACCTGGTCATGGCGGAGAACCGCGGCGTTCAGACGGGCCAGGGCCTCTTCTGTGGGTACGTCCAGGGCGGTGAGCAGGGCCTTGCAGCTGCCCTCGTCCCGGATGGCCCGGGTCAGCTTGCGGGTGTCGATGCCCTCGATGGCGGGGATGTTGTAGTCCTCCAGGATTTCCGACAGGGTCTTGGTGTAGCGGAAGTTGCTGGGGATGTCGTTGTACTCCCGGACGGCCAGGCCGCCGATGGTGGGGATCTTGGTTTCGTAGTCCTCATCGGTGACGCCGTAGTTGCCAATGATGGGATAGGTCATGACCACCAGCTGCCCGGTGTAGGACGGGTCGGAGACGATCTCCTGGTAGCCCACCATGGAGGTGTTGAACACCAGCTCGCATACCCGGTCCTCTCTGGCCCCGAAGCGGCAGCCGGGGTACTCGCTGCCATCGGGGAGCACGATCTTGCCGTCATATTTTCGGATCATCCGCGTTCCTCCTTTGTGTCGCCATAAATCTGATATAATCTGTCAAACGCTGACCACTGCCCTTTTTTCTTCAAAAAGCCTGCGATCCGCTCCGTACATTCATCCATGCTCTGTTTACTGGTGTCAAGCTTCAGATCGTATATATCGTGACTGTGCATATGATCTCTTTGCCACCGGGCCTGACCGGTCTGCCGGTCCCCACGCTCCCGTTCCCGGCGTTCCAACTCCTGCAGGTCACAGTCGACCTTCACAAACAACACGGGGTATGCCTTAAGCAGCCGGACACACTCAATGGTAGTGAATATTTCCTGCGGCGTCTCCAGCAGCACATGGTCCACGATGACGTGAAGTCCCATATCCGAGAACAGCTTGACCGTATGGTGCATCGCAGACAGCGCTTCCCCTGAGCGGGTGTAAAAGTCATTGCGCATTTTTTCGCGGTCCACCATATCCATAAAATCGTCTGCCGAGATGCGGTAATATACTTCGTTGAGCTCTGACTGCAAGCGGCGCGCCAATGTTGTTTTGCCCGCGCTTGAGCATCCGTTCAGGAAAATAATCGTTCCCTTCGTCATAGGCGGTCCTCCTGATTCAGATTTTCTTCCCGGACAGCCGCCAGCATAACCGTGTCATGGAACTCTTTCCCAAAATAATATTTCCGCAGCAGGCCCTCCTGCTGGAATCCCGATTTCTCCAGGACCCGCAGGGAGGCCGCATTTTCCGGCCGGACCGCCGCCTGTATTCTATGCAGCTTCAAATCTTTAAAGCCAAAGCGGACGGCCTCCTTCACGGCTTCGGACGCAAAGCCCATGCCCCAGTATTCCTTTGCGAAATAGTAGGCCAGTTCCGCCATGGATCTTTTGACAAATCCCCCCAGATCGACCCGACCAATCACACGTTTCTCGCTTTTCAGCTCAACGCACCAGGTCAATACGGTCTTGGATTTCAGCAGCCGCCCATTGATATTGTTCAGCCAGTTGGTGATATGGGGTTCACTGCTGAACAGGTTGACGCCGCCGCCCAGAAAACGGTGTACCGCCGGATCGTGCATAAATTCCAGATAGGTCTCCATGTCCTCCCTGCAGAAGGGACGCAGGAGCAGCCGGTCCGTCTCCAGACAGGGGACCTCTTTAAAATAATCGTTGAATGGCATTCCCAGCACACCTCCCGTCAATATCTGCCTCTGTATTCCATTTTCGCAAGATCCGTATATTTCTTCACAAACACGCTTTTTGCGTCCGTATAGGCGTCCCGGTCATGTTCGTACTTTTTCCAGAGGGACAGCTTCAATTTTTCATACTCCTCCGCAAGAGCGGGATGATCGGTCAGATAGTCCCGGAAATACAGTTCATCGTGATCGCCGTCATAGCGCAGGTGGATATGGAATACCCGCTCCGCAAAGCCCTGATTGGTATAGCCCTTGTTCAGAGATATTCTGTTTCCTGCCGCACGCATACAGATATAGCCGCTGCCTGTCAAAATGTCTTTTACATCTGCCATAGAAGTGCCGGAAGGGATTTCTATGAGGATGTCGATAATGGGCTTTGCCCATATATCCGAAACCGCCGTACTTCCGATGTGGCTGATCCTACTATTTGGATTTGGCAAAAGAGCCGCTATGGTTTGCTGTTCTTCCTCGTACCAATCTTTCCAACAGCTTTTATGTTCGGAAAGGATGATAGGGAACAGCGTCCATAGTTCTTCCAGCGTCATTTCGGACAAGGGCTTGTTCATAATCTCTGTTCTCCAGCTATTTCATGCAGAATTTCGGAAAAGGCTTCGGATTTTGATTCCAGCAGCCCATGCGTTGTATCTTCCATGATATACAGCTTTTTATATGGGGCGGAAATCGAGTCAAAGTATTCCTGGGCCAGTATGTAGTTGGTCTGATAATCGCGGCTGCCGTTGATATTGTAATAGGGTATCTCGTATTCGGTTTTGCCGGTCAGAGAAAATCTGTCAAATTCGTCCGACAGGAGGAATTCTATGTATACGGATGAATCGGTATTCAACAGTTTTACCCAGTCCAGCAGAGTGTAATAGGGATTAAAAATGATCGCAGCCGGCATGTTGTAATCCGTTCCGTCTGCCATTACGGAATATCCGTATTTTTCCATCAGACGGTTCCGCGCGGTGAAATATTCTGCTGAGAAGTGGTCCGGGTCCATTGATGCGAGAAGCGCGGCCCCTTCTTCATCATCTTTTACCCACTCTGCGGCGGCTTTGAGAAAAGCGGCTTCATTCTGAAGCATATCAACCAGCTGTCCGGTCCCGATGTAACAGTCATAATACTCCGGGTAGGATAGGACCAGGTTGCAGCCCAGATAGGTTCCCCAGGAATGGCCAAGAAGCGTGATCTTTTCCTGACCAAGATAGCCGGTCAGGTATTTTGTCATGGCAAGCCCGTCGCTCATCATGAGGTCATAGGTCAGTTCGGTGCCGTTCTGGTCCTCCGAATAGCTTTTTCCGCAGTTTCGCTGGTCCCATGTGACAACGGTATAGACGTCTGCCCATTTCCTTGTAAAGGCATAGTCGTACGCGCTGGTGGACGAACCGGGACCGCCGTGCAGGTACAGCAGGACGGGGTTGTTTTTATCCTCTCCGTAGATGCTGATCCATTGCTTTGTACCGTTTATATCCACATACATGGATTCATTTATCCCGCCTTCCGGCGTCCTGCTGTTGAGCGCTTTTCCAATGAAGCGAACCAGAAGAAACAGGAGAAGTGTTGCTGTGACTGCGGCGGCTATGACTGCTAATACTTTTAACGCTTTTTTCATTATGGTATTCTCCACCTGGTTCACGTGCAGCATTTTCCGTTCAAAAAATGCCGTACTTTTTCCAGATCCGGGTCGCACAGCAGCGGCAGGACTTCCGCCAGTTCTTCCGGTTCCAGATCCCACCATTTCCATTCCAGCAGAAGTCCGGTCAGTTCATCGTCAAACCGCTTTTTCAGCAGCCGGACGGGGTTGCCTCCGGCCACGCTGTATGGCGGGACATCTTTTGCGACCACGGAATAGGCGGCGATGATGGCCCCGTCTCCGATGCGGACTCCCGGCATGATGGTGCATTCCCGGCCGATCCAGACATCATTGCCGATGACAATGTCCCCCTTGCGGGGCAGCTGGGAGAGGTGGTCCGGCGTCCGCTCGGTCCAGAGCCCACCGAACACGTTGAACGGATAGGTGGTCACGCTGCTGATGCGGTGATTGGCCGGGCCCATGATGAACTTCGTGCCGGAGGCGATGGCGCAGAATTTTCCGATGATGAGCCGGTCGCCGAATTCCGGATAGTTAAACAGGACGTTGTTCATCTCAAAGTTTTCTGGATGGTCGTTGTCATCGTAGTATGTATAATCGCCAATGGTGATATTGGGCGCTTTGACTACATTCTTGATAAAGCAGGATGTTTTGTATTCATTGGGGAAAATATCGTTGGGATTGGGTATGTTTTTCATATCGTGTGTCCTCCGTCATTATTTTATTAAAATCACCCTCTTTCTCCCGAAACTTTCCGTGGCTACCGCCCTCTTTTTCCTGATTTCCTTCATGATGCCGTACCTCGCAGATTTTTTGAAATAGACAAAAGAAAAGCCCGGCGCACACGGACAGCGGCGCGGTCCGTGATGCCGGGAATATCACAAAACAGAATAGGGAATAAAGCCTCTCAAGCCGGACGCGCCGAGTGTCTTGTACCTGCTTCTTTTCAATTCCGGCGCCTCCTTCCTGCAATCATAGCTGATTATTAAAAACTATCGCACAGATTGGCGGGGAAGTCAAGACAAACCGGGAAAATATCTGAGATTTATGGAAGTTTCATAGTGAGAGGGGGGAAAGAACGGGATAATTCTGCATTATTGGCCCTTGCGTTTTCCTGCGGAAAATGTTAGCCTAGAATTGAATTTCCAATCGAAGAGATCTGCCTGCGACTGACGGGATTGTGGGGTACCACGGGGGAACAGGTTAGAGTGCAATCGCCGTCCGTCTGGGCAGTCCGCTTACCGCTGTGGGAGGGGACTGTCCATATCTTTTTTCAATTTACAATGGAGGAACAGCCAATGAAGAAAGTCGGCATTGTCATGGGCAGCGCCAGCGACCTGCCCGTGGTGCGCAAAGCGGTCGATACGCTGCGGGAGTTCGGCGTGCCCTGCGAGGTCCATGTCTACTCCGCCCACCGGACCCCTGCCGAGGCGGGGGCGTTTGCCCGCGCCGCCAGGGAAAACGGATTCGGCGCGGTGATCGCCGCCGCCGGGATGGCGGCCCATCTGGCCGGGGCCATTGCGGCCAACACCACCCTGCCTGTGATCGGTATTCCCATGAAGTCCAAAGCATTAGACGGCGTTGACGCCCTCCTGTCCACGGTACAAATGCCCTCCGGTATCCCGGTCGCCGCTGTTGCCATTGACGGAGCCGTCAACGCCGCTTTGCTTGCCGTGCAGATCCTGGCGGTGGAGGATACGTCCCTGGTGGAGAAGCTGGATGCCCACCGTGCTGCCGGGGCGGCGAAGGCGCTCGCCGCCGATGCGGAGGTCGCGGCAGAGTTCAATTAGATCTGCGGCCCAACTGCCAATATTGTTTTAGCTTCGCCCTGCCGGGCGGGGGACGGGGGCTTAGAACCTGTATTCACAAGCGTTTGAGTAACGTGTGGAAATGAGAAATTTTTA
>CAMWTG010000020.1 GCA_947177115.1 uncultured Clostridia bacterium | reverse complement strand
GCAGAGCGATCTGACGGGCGCGCTTGATGGCCTCGGTCAGCTGGCGCTGATGCATAGCGCAGGTACCGGTGGTCCGGCGGGGCAGGATCTTGGAGCGCTCGGAAATGAAGCGGCGCAGCTTGGCAGCGTCCTTATAGTCGATGTGTTCGCACTTGTCCACACAGAACTGGCAGACCTTTCTCCGTTTCCGGGGAGCGCCGGGGCGGGAAGGCCGGTTTTCACGATCCATAGGCATGGTCACGTATTCCTCCTTATTTTAGGATTCAGATAGCTGCGCCGCTGCGCGGCGCAGACGGTAAATTATTCTAATCTAACATTTGCCCCTGCCAAGGCAGGGACGCAGGCATACCTTCCCCACAAGGGAAAAGTACCAAAAGACCACTTAAGGAAGTACATTCCTTAAGAATCCTCCTGAACTACGGGGTTGATTATTTGCGCTACGACCTGGCTGATCTGTTCTGTTGGGGTGCGCGCCCAAATGCTCGGACTTCTGCGGCTACCCGTGGGCGTACTGCAGTGCCTGCCGCTACACAAAAGGGAACTCCCGTAAAGTACCCCGGGAGATTCAGCGTATACAACGGTAGGGTCTGCGATCACATTCTAAAATAGATGCAGGGCAGAAGAAATTACACCAGAAGTCCGGTTTAGGCCGGACAGACCACAGGATCAGCGCCAAAAACAAATTCCCTCATAATAAGGTGTCACCCTTCGGGTGACGCCCAAGGGATTCTTAAACCGTAGGTTTAAGTGACTTTTTGGGTACTTTTTGTTCACACAAAAAGTACCCGAGAGGTCCGGGGGCGAGAAGTCCCCGGGCTGCGAACGGAACCAACTGCCGTGCCGCCGTAAAGCGGCGGCAGAGAAGTACGCTTCGCAAATCAGAAGGGCAGATCCCCATCCTGGTCGTCAATCTCCGCGAAACCGGAAGGCTCGGCGGAGGGGGCGCCATAGCCCCCGCCATACCCGCCGCCGTATGGAGAGGCGGGCGCAGGATTCCCATACGGGGGCGGGCTGCCGTAGCTGTCTCCGGCGGCGCTGTCCCGTTTGCTGTCGCCGAAATACACATTGTCAGCAACGACCTCCGCGCTGCGGCGGTTATTGCCGTCCCGGTCCTTCCAATCGCGGATCTGAAGCCGGCCTTCCGCCACGGCCATGCGGCCCTTGGCGAAATACTTGCAGACAAACTCCGCCGTCTGCCGCCAAGCTACCACATCGATAAAGTCCGTATTCTTCTCGCCGTTCTGGCTTTTGAAATCCCGGTCCACAGCGAGGGTGAAGCTGGTGACGGAGACGCCGGACTGGGTAGTACGCAGCTCCGGATCCCGGACAAGGCGGCCCATGATGATGATGCGGTTCAACATGTGTGAAGTTCCCCCTTACTCGCCTTTGCAGACGATCATGGAGCGCAGGATGCCGTCCGTAATGCCCAGCACACGGTCCAGCTCCTTGGGGAAGTCGGGATCGCTGGTGAAGGACATCAGGACATAATAGCCCTCGGTCTTGTAATCGATGGCGTAGGCCAGCTTCCGCTTGCCCCACTCCTCGACCTCCACGACAGAGCTGTGCTTTTCGGCCAGCGCCTTGAACTTTTCAACGGTGGCGGCGACAGCTTCCTCGCCCTGGGCGGGGTCGATAATGTACACGACCTCGTAGTTGTCATTGATCTTTGCCATGGTTGCACCTCCTTTTGGACGAATGGCCCCCATTCCAGGATGGGAACAAGGATAGCCCGCAGAACGCGAGCCTCATTATTATACAGGATACAGAAAAAAAGTCAAGCTGTTTTTGCCCATTTCTTAACAAAAATTTTCAGAAATAGGTCCTCTCGGGTAATTTGTCGAATATTACATCTGTGTAACATTCCGATTTTTCTCTTTACAGCCGGGAAAAAATCGAGTATACTATGAGAGAATTATCTCCAGGAAGGGTGGTGTGGGAGTGGACGACTATACCCGGAAATTTGATTTCGTCATCGATCAGGATGCTGAGATCCATCGCATCATGCTGACCGTATATCAGGCGCTGGAGGAAAAGGGCTATAACCCCATCAACCAGATCGTGGGCTATATCCTCTCCGAGGACCCCACCTATATCACGAACCATAACCAGGCCCGTACCCTGATCCGCAAGGTGGACCGGGATGAGCTTCTGCAGATTTTGGTCAGAAACTATCTGGCGGACTGACGAATGAACATCTGGCCCGTGCCGGTCTTCCGGCGCGGGCCTCAGACTTTTTCTTGAAGGCGAAAGGTATCAACCGCCCGAACTTCTTGTGCTGCAATGGTTTCATGGCGGCTGGCGGTGATTGGTACACCATAAGTACACTAGAGAGAAGATTTGTCAAGGGGGATTTCACCAAAAAGATGAAATCCCCCCTGACCCCAATATACAGATGTCATAATTCTTCGGAAAAGAAATCGCTGTCCACTCTTTTTACTTCGTAAATATGCTCTACAGACACACCAACATTGTGCTTAATCATTAGTCTTGTTAAAGTCAACCCATCAACCAAAACAATCTTTGTTCCAAGTAAATTATTCGCATATTGCAATGCTCCACTAGAAAACTTTGCAGTTGTGATAAATAATCCTTTTTGTGCTTGTTGCCCTTGAAGTGCCCCTACAAACTTCTGAATCTCCGGTTTTCCGACCGTTTGATCTGTTGCCCATTGTTTTGCCTGAATGTAAATACTGCTGAACCCAAGCTGATCCTCTTTGATAATTCCATCTATTCCGCCATCATTAGACTGCTGAGTAACCATTCCTGCTTCTGTAATTCCGTTCCCATACCCCATATGTAGCAATAGACTGACTACCAGTTTTTCAAATTCTGATGGCGATAATTTCATTACTTCATCCATAAGTTGGCTTGCTAGTGTAGCCGTTATTTGTTGAAATGCAGCATCTAAAACTTCCATGGGAGACTCATCTTTTTCTTCATCAACTAAGCTGGAAACATTAGGAGTTATTGTGTTGTGAAATTTTCTGAATTCCTCCGATCGTTCCAAATACTTGAGATTTAGTTCTTCTCCAGATGCTAAAGCTTTCTTGCCTTCATTAGTGATGCGGTATTTCCCTCTGGAGGGAGTTTCTATAAGCCCGGCCTTATCCAAATATGTTCTTGCCCACATAACACGGTTATCAAATTTGCTTTGCTTCCCACTCGGAAGCAATTCTCCACGATCTTCTTCTGAAAGCTGCATATCGGAAGCAAGTATTTGCCTTACTTCCTTCGCAGCATGCAATTCCCCGTCTTCAATTGCACGTAAAAACCCCTCAAAGAACTCAAAAAATTTTGGAACAGCCATCATCAAGCCCCCCGACTTTCTATTATGTATGCACTTTGCCCACTTGTCCTGTTTCAAGTATATCACCAATCCAGACAATATTCAACCTTCGTGCATAGCTCCTAATAGTAATAGCGATGCGCCAGTATATACCCAGCACCGCTTGTTGGTGGCCGGCAGCTCCCAGCACGTCAATGCAGCTCCGCCCGATGCACAAGCCGCACCGGGCAGGGAAGAAGCGTCCGGCGGGGCCGTCCCGAAGGACGAACGGCTGCCGCAGGCAGTATCACCGCCTTCCCAGCCCGTGTCATTCTGCCACAAATGAGCCGCCAGCCATGTAATGTATTCGGTGGTAAAACCCCTTTATAATATTACACTCAAGTGCTTTGGTTGATCTGTCTGCCCTGTAGTGCTATACTTCTTTGCGTACAGCTCGATAAAACTCAATTTGCGAGGAAAAGCATATGATTAGAATAAGACCATATAAAGCTTCGGATGCAGATGCGATATTATCGTGGTGTCAAGATGAAAAAACATTTTATCAATGGACGGCAGGCAGATTCGGCAATTACCCTATAACACAAAAAGAATTTTGTTTTGATGAATCTCTGATGCCGTTTACTGCATTTGATGAAACAGGGATCGTTGGCTTTTTTACATTAAGGAATCCTGATGGATCATTGGATGAATTGCGCTTCGGATTTGTTATTGTAAGTCCTCATAAGAGAGGAAAAGGCTATGGAAAAGCTATGCTCCAGCTAGGTCTGAAATTTGTATTTGAAATATATGGAGCAAAAAAAGTATCATTGGGTGTTTTTGAGAATAATCTTCCAGCTTATTACTGTTATAAAGCGGCCGGTTTTAGCGATGCAGTTCCTGATACAGCAAAAAAATATTGTATTCTTGGTGAAGAATGGAAGGTCAAAGAATTGATTATGGAAAACAGATAAATACGGATTTTATAGAGAAGCTTGCAAGATCAGCATCCCTCCCCTGGCAAGGGGGATGGTACGTGAGTCTGTTCCTGTCTGTATGAAACGGTATCGACAATGGTATCAGCCTGTCCCAAAGCCCCCGCAGGAGCGCTCCTGCGGGGGCTTTGGTCTTATTTTCCATATAGCTTTTCCATCAGGAGGTCGATCTCGGAAATGCAGCGCTCCGGATCCTCCTCCCCGTGCCCCGCCCGGCACAGGGAGGAGATCTCCCGGTGGATGGGATCGGCGGGGGCGTAGGCCGGGATGCGCAGCTTTTCCAGCACATGGGCGGAGATGCTGGTGGGGTTCATGTAGCCCCTGACACACCGGGAGGCAGGGGTGGAGGACAGCACGCCGCAGAGGTAGTACGCCTCCTCCTCGCAGTCCGTGGACACATACATCACCTTCTCATTGGGCAGAAGCAGCTTCCGGCCCAGATACGGATCGTCCACCGTCCCCACTACGGCGCAGACAAACTCTGAGGCGATGTACTTCCATACCACCTTCCAGGGGGCGAAAGTATAGGCCCCCACCCGGAGCACCGCGTGGAACTCCTGCCGCTGGATGACCCTCTCCCATCCGGCGAAGCCTTTCCGCTGGTCTAGGGTCTCCCGGAAGGAGGCCAGATAGGCGGCGGTCCGGGGACAGTCCGCCGCCAGCTGTTCCCAGGGCACCGGGCGCAGTTTGGTCTCCGCAGTATGGGGGCAGAGGATATAGGTGTCGTACTTCGTCCGCCAGCGGCGGATGCTGCCGCCTTTCAGCATAGGATAAAGGTAATCGGTTTCGATCTCCGCCTCCACCTGTTCCGCCTTTCGCTTAGCCCGGGCCAGAACGTTGGCAGCCCGGACAAGCCCGTCTTCCGCAGAGCGGACGGATAGCCAGTACACCGCGTTGGCTCCGCCGGTGAATACGCCGGTCCGGGCCCGGTAGGGGTTGCCGCCCAGCATCCGCTCCAGTCCCGCCAGCTCCTCCGCCGGGGCGGTGAGCCAGGGGGAGGCCGGGTCCGATGGCGAGGCGGGCGATGCCTGCTGCTCATGAACTTCCACCCGCGCCAGGGCCTGGGGCAGGGAGGACCTGGGGTCAACAGGTCCGCGTCCCAGCTTTTCCCACCGGGCGTAGGGGATGGGATAAGCGGTATCTGATCCCTTTTTCGCGAAAAATAGTGCCGCCCCTGCCGACGCGCCAAGAAATACTTTCAATCTGGACAGGTCCTCCACCCGGAGGACCCGCAGCCCCGTTCCGTCCGGCAGGCGGAACCGCCGGAACCCTGCCCCGTTCCGTGCGGACTTGAATATCCCCTGCCGCAGCACCAGGGCCAGGGTCCCGCCTGTCTCCAGCAGCCGGTCCGCTGCTGTGCAGGTCATAAGGACGGAAATATCCTCCTTCAGAAAGCTTAAAACAGGCCCTTTCGCGCTGACAAGGCCGTACTTGCTCCACAGATGCTGGCTTTTGGCCCGGTAGGCGGCGGGCAGATACTCCCAGTTCACCCAAGGCGGGTTGCCCGCTACCAGATCCGCTTTCGCAGTGTCTGCCGCAAAGGACAGGGCGTCTGCCTGACAGACCGGCAGCTCCAGCGGCCCGTCCAGCAGGTCCAGCACCGCCAGCAGATAGTTGGTCTTTGCCGTCAGCACCGCCAGGGGGTTGATGTCATATCCCCGGACAGTTTGCAGAATGCTCCCCAGACCGCACCCGGCCCGCCGCTTTCCGGCGATGGCCTGCATGAGGAACGTCCCCGAGCCGCAGGCAGGGTCCGCGATGCGCAGCTGCCGGATATCCCGTCCGCTGAGGGACAGTCCCTTTTCCAGCGTGTACGCCGCCAGCCAGTCCGGGGTGTAGTACTCTCCCAGGGCGTGGCGCAGCGGGGCGGGGATCAGGGCTTCGTAGAGCCGTTTCAGATCGTCCCGGTCCGCCTGGACGGTCCCGCCGGGGCCGTCCGGGCTGTATCTGGACACCTGTTCCGCCGTGATCTCCAATACCCGACCCATTCCGGCGTTCAACTCGTATAAGGGCCAGCAGTACCAGTCCTCCACGCAGTAGTTGACGATCCCCTGCCGCCGTGCGAAAGACCCGTCTATCACGCCGGTCCAGTCCCGGAGGTTGTACCCCAGGATCGCCGCCATGGCAAATTTGACCAGAAGGCTGTAATAGGTCTGGATGGCAAAGACCAGGACCTGCATCCGCGCCTCCCGCTCCTCCTCCGGCCTCGGGTCCAGGCCGTAGGAGCGCAGGAGAGCCTCCGGGTCCAGCCGCTTATGGGCGGAGAGGGAAGCCTCCCCGTAGATCAGCCGGAAATCCTCCCGCCAGCCCGCCAGCAGTTCCGCCGTCCGGGGCGAAGGCCGTTCCAGGCAGGCGGCGATCCGGCCCGTGCAGTCCTCCGCCTCCCGGCGGAGGGGGGGCTTTGGGTCGCTCATGTCCCGGCAGAGTTGGCGCAGGTCCAGCATGGCGCGTTCTCCTTTAGTCGTTGTTTTCCAATTTCTCGATGGACTGCGTTCCCAGTATAACGGCAGGGTCGCTCGTTATGACATCGCCGCTGAAGGTGACGCACACCCTGTCCCCCACTGCCAGCTCCGGGAGTTCCAGACCGGCTGTGGATACGATGGTCCGCCCCTCCTCATCCTCCACCAGGATAGAGTCCTCATAGATCTCGATCACTTTGGCGGTGAACTGTGCCTGATCCGCCCCGTCATAGATGCTCCCCACAGGCGCATCGCCCGGCTCGGGTGCGGAGTCGCCGGAGACTTCGCTGTCCGCCGGGGCGCAGCTATCAGTGGAGGGGGGCATGGGCGCACCGTTCATATCGGTGCTTATATCGGCATTGCCCCCGCTGCTCCCGCAGCCCCTTGGCAGCATCAGCAGGCTGAGCGACACGACCAGCATCAGGCAGGCCGCCAGGCTCCCGACTTTCTTCCAGACGGTTGGCTTTTTCCGGAACCGGTATTCCTGGGCCTCCTCCACAACGTCCTCGGGCAGGAGGGTGATGGCATCAAAGAAAATTTCCGCTTTCGGCTTCATACGCAGACGCCCTCCTTTTCCAGTTCCCGCCGCAAATTTTCCCGCAGGCGCAGCAGGCGTTTTGTCAGGGCGTTGGGCCGTAGGCCCAGCTCCCCCGCCAGGGACTTTACGCTGTCGCCGTTCCAATAGCGGCGGACAAAGAGTACACGGTCCTCCTTGTCCAGCTTTTGCAGCCATTCGCTGATAATCTCTCCCAGCTCTCCGGCCTCCACGGTCCGCTGGACGTTTTCCGGCGCGGGAACGCAGTCGCCCAGCTCGCTGAGCAGCACCTCGGCTCCGCCGAACCGTTTCTGGGCGTGTTCCGCCCGGTAGCGGCTGATGGAGAGGTTTCGCAGGATAGCCCCCAAATAGGCCCGCAGGCTGTTGGGCCGCTGGGGAGGCATAGTATCCCAACAGCGGGTGTAGGCATCGCTGACACATTCTTCACTATCCCAGGGATCATGGAGGATGTTATTTGAAATGCGGCGGCAGAAGCCGCCGTATTTCGTGTCGGTTTCCGTAATGGCAGTTTCGTTTCTTTTCCAGTAGAGGTCTATTATTTGACAGTCTTCCAATAGGGGCGCCACCTTTCTTCTGCGGCGCTGCGCGCCGCTCCGCATGATTTCTATTTGATAGCCCGGGCTTCCGCGCCCGGACGACGGCCTTCTTTTCCCGCGCGGGAAAAGAAGGCAAAAGCGCGCCAGAACCTACGGTTCTGGACTCCCTTAGGGCGTCGCGCGGCGCGCGACACCTCATTACGGGGGAATTTGTTTTACGCTGATCCTGTAGTCCGTCCGGTTTAAACTGAACTACGGGTGTAATTTCGCCTGCCTTGCGTCTCTTTCAGAATGTAAACGATAGCCCCTACCGTTACACGCGCTGGATCTCCCGAGGTGGTTAGTCGATGAATCTCCCCGTCTATCCACAATCTGTGTAGGGGCGAGCATTGCTCGCCCGCTTCTTCCGGCAATCTGCGCACCATCAAAATCTGCACCCCGTAGGGGCCGATGTCCTCATCGGCCCGTTCTGGCGGGACCCCACAGGTTAACGGCGGGCCGATGGGGACATCGGCCCCTACGGGAATACCCCCCAATTTCCGCACCCCGGGAGCTCCCCTCGCGTGATACGGTAGGGACTGCCGTTCACATCCTCGGGTAGACGCTTCGCCCGATACACGGGACCCGGCCCGGTTCAGCCCGGACAGATTCCAGGACCCGCGCAAAAACAAAACGACACATTTAGGGATTCTCAAGGGGCCCTAGCCCCTTGAGCACGCTTTTGCTTCTTTTCGCGTGCGCGAAAAGAAGGCCCCGCGCCGGCGAGGCGCGAATCTAAAATAAGATAGGCATTAGGCGCCGCCGCACAGCGGCGGCATATAAGCAATGACGCAATTGACCCGAAAATCTGCCTCTACTATAGCAGAAACTGTAACAATTGTCGATTTCATTTTTCCTCTTCATATGCTATACTCAATAAAAATACCAAGTGGAGTGAAAAAATATGAGACTTGTTGTAAAGCTTGGCACTTCGACCCTGACCCATGCCACGGGAAAATTAAACATCCGCCGGGTAGAACTGCTCTGCAAAGTCATGAGCGACCTGAAAAACGCCGGCCATGAGCTGGTCCTGGTCTCCTCCGGCGCCATCGCCATGGGCCTTGGAAAAATGAACCTGACAAAAAAGCCCTCCGACATCCCGACCAAACAGGCGCTGGCCGCTGTAGGCCAGTGCGAACTGATGTATATTTACGACAAACTATTCTCCGAATACCACCACACAGTAGCGCAGATCCTGCTGACCGGGACCGATGTGGAGGACCCCCAGCGCCGGGAAAATTTCCACAACACCATGTCCCGCCTGCTGGAGCTTGGCGCATTGCCTATCATCAACGAAAACGACACCATCGCAACCTCCGAAATCGCCGTAGGAGACAACGACACCCTAGGCGCCATCGTATCTGTCAATGTCCAGGCAGACCTGCTGGTACTTATGAGCGATATTGAAGGCCTCTACACCGCCGACCCCCGAAAGGACCCCAACGCACAGCTGATCGGCGAAGTCCGAGACCTGACTCCGGACATCTTAGCCCTGGCAGACGGCGCGGGCAGCGTCCTGGGTACCGGAGGCATGGTCACCAAACTCCGGGCCGCAGGCATGTGTATGGAAGCAGGCTGCGATATGGTCATTACCAACGGCCAGCGTCCGGAAGACCTCTACCGCATTGCGGACGGCGAGGCGGTAGGAACGCGCTTCTATGGGAAAAAATCAGGAGGGACCGCACAATGACAACGCAGGAAATTCTGAAAGCCGCCCGCAGCGCCCGTCCGGCCCTTCAACAGGCAGACACGGACAAAAAAAATACCGCCCTACTGGCAATGGCGGACAGTCTCTGGAGCAGCCGCGCCGCCATCCTGGCGGCCAACGCCAAGGACATGGACGCCGCCAAAGGCCGGATAAGCGATGTAATGCTTGACCGCCTTGCCTTAACAGAGGACCGCATTGCCGGAATGGCCGGCGGCGTGCGCCAGGTAGCCGCACTGCCTGACCCGGTGGGGAAGACCCTGCGCACCGTGGAGCGTCCCAATGGGATCGTGATTGAGAAGCGGTCCGTCCCCATGGGCGTAGTGGCGATCATCTATGAGAGCCGCCCCAACGTCACCTCCGATGCCGCCGCTCTGGCGCTGAAAAGCGGAAACGTCTGCGTCCTGCGCGGCGGCAAAGACGCCTTCCATTCCGCCAACGCCATTGTGGAAGCCCTCCGGCAGGGTCTGGAGCAGGCAGGATTGCCCCGTGAGGCGGTAAATCTGATCCAGGACACCACCCGCCAGTCCGCCAATGAACTGATGACCGCCGTAGGACTGGTAGATCTTCTGATCCCCCGTGGCGGCGCGGGATTGATCCGCTCCTGCGTTGAAAACGCTCTGGTACCCTGTATCCAGACCGGCACCGGCATCTGTCACGTATACGTGGACAAGGACGCGGATCTGAATATGGCCCTGAACATCATCGAAAATGCAAAAACCAGCCGTCCAAGCGTCTGCAACGCCGAAGAAGTCTGCCTGATCCATCGTGATATCGCGGACATATTCCTGCCTATGCTGAAAAAGCGTCTGGCAGAGGACCGTGCGGCAAAGGGTATGCAGCCTGTGGAACTGCGTCTGGACAAGGCCGCCTCTGCGATCATTGACGGCGTTCCGGCAGGGGATACGGACTTCGACACAGAATTCCTGGACTATATCCTGGCCGTAGGTATAGTGGACAGCGCGGACGCCGCCGCCGCCCATATCTCCGCCCACTCCACCGGACACAGCGACTGCATTGTTACTGCCAATACTCAAACTGCGGAAAATTTCATTACCTTAGTAGACAGTGCGGCGGTGTACTGGAATGTCTCCACCCGTTTCACAGACGGCGGAGAGTTCGGTCTGGGCTGTGAAATGGGCATTTCCACCCAAAAACTCCATGCCCGGGGCCCCATGGGTCTGGAGGAGCTGTGCTCTTATAAATATGTAATTACCGGAGACGGGCAGGTGCGGTAATAGACGGATCTTACAGCGTTTATAGCCGGTACACCAGAAAAATGTATAGTCGACACACTCGAGAATCGGTAAAAAGGAGGCGGAGGAAAATGCGGTGTGGCAAGGCGGAGGACGCAGGCGGGCTGACGCCCGCCAAGGACGACAACGCAGTCCACGCCACATTTTAATCGCCGAACTTTACCGATTTTCGAGTGTGTCGACTATAAAGTTCGGCGGTCGAAATGGTGCAGGGCGGCGGTGTTGTCTTTAGTGGCATCCGCCGCCTTGCTCCCCGCCTCTTTTTCTGCTTCTGAAGAGCAGCCGGTTTGAAAATTTCTAAAAAAGACAGGCCACCCTGTTTTGGTGGCCTGTCTTTTGAACTGGCAGCGGGAGAAGGATTCGAACCCTCACATACGGAGTCAGAGTCCGCTGTGCTACCTTTACACAATCCCGCTAAACGCTCTTGTCCGTAACGAACAGTCATTATTATACGCATTTCTCCGCATTTGTCAAGAGCTATTTCAAAATTTACCCCGAAAATTTTGTCAGAGCCTATAAGACCGGGTGTGGAGCGCGATTTTTGGGCATTTACCGGTCATGCCTGGCCGCTAAAACCGCTGTCAATGGGAACGGAGGCGGTGGCGGCGGAAGCGCCTGCAGCGGCGTACTGCTGTGCGGCAGCCTCTGCGGAGGCGGTGGTAGAAGCGGCCAGGGACTGCGCCTGCTGGCGCAGCTCCATCTGAGTAGCGGTGAGATGGGATGCCAGGCGCGCGGAGATATCCGCTTCCCGCAGATAACCGGACTCCCGTATCATCCGCTGGCTCTTGCGGCGGCGGATCTCCTGGCGGAGACGCTGCTCCTTCTCTTTCTGCTCCTCTTTGGCGGCATTGGCCCGGCGGATCTCGGTAAGCCGCTCCTGATGCAGCTCCTTCTTCTTTTTCTCCCCCCGGTTCACCGCCTTTTGCAGCTGATTGATGGCGGCTTTGATCCGGGCGGAGTTCTCACTGTCGGTATGGAGGGCGGTTTTAAACTGTGCCAGGCGGCGGCGGGCGTAGCCGGTGGCCGAGGTCACCTGGGCGGCGCTCTTGGCCCGGGCCAGACGGGCGTATGCCTCCAGTGGGGCATCGCCATAGCGGGCAGCGTTCTTGGGCAGCTTCAGGGCCTCTCTCTGAGCGGCGGCTTTCTCCTGCGCCTCCTGGATCATTTCCACCAGAGTCTTGACTTCCTCCTCCCCTTGGGAAAGCATCGAGGACAGCGTATCCTCTTCGCCTTTCTCCACCGGAGCCGCAGTCTCAAGTCCGGCCTCGGCCTGGGCGTCCCGGGGCAGGGCCTGCTGCGAGGCGGCCTGGGCGGCGCCGTGAACGGTCATGTCTTTCATAAAGCGGTCCCTCCTGCTGCGCACGATCTCTTCTCATTGCTTATATCGGCAGGAAATGGCGGCAAGGAAAGAGCAATGGAGATATTTTTGCCGGGACCTTTGCCATAGGCGGCGGAAATTGGAAGTGGTTCCGGATTGACAAGTTATTGTCAATGTAGTAAAATGTATAAAAATATTTGCACTTAACGGAGGGTAGATTTACATATTATGAAAAAGCAAAACGTATCTGATGCTGTTATCCGGCGCCTCCCTCGTTACTACCGGTATCTGGACGATCTGCACCTGAAGGGCAGCGTACGCATCTCCTCCAGCACTCTGGGAGAAAAAATGGGCATTACCGCCTCCCAGATCCGGCAGGATCTCAGCTGTTTCGGCGAATTCGGCCAGCAGGGCTATGGTTACAACGTGGATGAACTGCGCACCGAGATCGGCCATATCCTGGGCGTGGACGAGCAGCACCGGATCATTGTGGTGGGTGTGGGCAACCTGGGAAGGGCTCTGATTCAGAACTTTCACTTCGCGGACGCGGGGTTTTTGCTGGAGGCCGCCTTTGATGTGTCCCCTGCCCTGGTGGGCGGTGAGGTGGCGGGCGTGCCTGTTCTCAGCACCACCGAACTGGAGCGGTTTGTTCCGGAGCATAAGCCGGATGTAGCGGTGCTCACCGTACCCCAGGCGGTGGCCCAGCCAACGGCGGACCGGCTGATCCGGCTGGGGGTCCGGGGGTTCTGGAATTTTACCAATGTGGAGCTGTGCAGCGATGCGGAAAACGTCCGGTTCGAGGACGTCCATTTTGCTGACAGCCTTCTGACTTTAAGCTATCGGATTACGGACCGGTAGCTATCTGCGAAAGGAATTCTCTATGAAAAAAACTGCCGCCCTCATTGCGGGGCTGCTGCTGTGCCTGGCAACGCTGACTGCCGCCGGAGGAAACGCCGGCGATCCGCTTATTTCCCGATCCTATTTGGAAGAGACGTTTTTCCACACCCTGGAGGACAGTGTGAACAGCCGGCTGGATCAGGCTGATGCGGAGGTCCGCGCCAACGCGGGACAGGATAACCCCCAGCTCCCCGATGGGGAGGCGCGGGACATCCGGGAACATATGCTGAAAAGAGGGGACGTCCTCTCCGGCGGGACCGGAATGTCGGTAACGCTGCTGGGCGGCGAAGTCCGGCTGAACGTATCCGGCGGCGGCGTTGTGGATGTGACCGAGGGAACAGAAGTCCCCGATGGCACGCTGCTGCAAACCGGCCACCGGTACATTGTGGCGGAAAACGCCTCCGCAGACTTTACGGTTGCCGCCCCGGTGGCCGTGCTCTCCAGTGAGGCCGCCGGAACGGCGGCCCTTTCCAGGGAGCCGGACCATTTTGCCATAGCCAGGGCCCTGCGCTCGCTGGGGCTCTTCCAGGGTTCCGGCTCTGGATTCGGCGAGGGTTTTGATCTCCACCGGGCCCCCACCAGAGGGGAAGGGCTGGTGATGTTCCTTCGCCTGCTGGGGGAGGAAGAGCAGGCCCTGGCCTGGACGGGGAGCCACCCCTTTACCGATGTGCCCCGATGGCTGGACCGGTATGTGGCCTGGGCCTACGCCAATGGTTACGCCAACGGCGTGGGGGCGGACCGGTTCGGCTGTGGACAAAAAATGTCCGCAGTAGAGTATACGGAGTTTTTGCTGCGGGCCATGGGTTACAGCACGGCAGGGGTGGATGACTACGCCGCCAGCCTGGAGCGGGCGCTGGACTGCGGTCTGCTGACGGACGGCGAATACGCCATGCTGCGGGAGGACGCTTTCCTCCGGGCGCATGTGGCGTATCTGTCCTACATTGCTCTGGATGCGTCTGACAGCGAGGGGGAAACCTTGGCCCGGCGGCTTACGGAGACAGAGGTCATTACGGAGGAGCAGCTGGCGGGGGCAAGATCCGAGGCAGACCTTTTCCGCACACAATAGGCACCATCGGCGGGTATCTGCATAGGATGAATTGAGGCGCGCATGCCTCACATCTCACAGGAGGTATTTATCTTATGTGGAACAATAACGGCTTTGGCGGCGGATGCTGCTGGATCATCATCCTGATCATCATCCTGTTCTGCTGCTGCGGCAGCGGGAATGGCTGCGGGAACAACTGCGGCTGCAACTGCAATTGTGGCTGCAACTGTGGCTGCAACAACAACTGCGGCTGCAATAATTGCGGCTGCGGCTGCAACAACAACTGCGGCTGCAACGACGGCTGCTGCTAAGTTGGCGGACGTACACAAAAGAATAGAGAGCCCCCGCGCCTGTATGGGCGCGGGGGCTCAAGTTTTATCATGCCGGTGTGGCCTTTTCCCTTCCCTGCCGCTTCGCTATCATCTCTTGCCGCTTGCGCCCTCTGCCGGGCCGTGGTATAGTCTATAGCAAGGCGAAGGATACTGGCGGACGGCCGCCCGCCGAAGGTTTCTCTCTTTTGATCGCTTCGATTATCACACTATGAGCGAGGAGGCTGGGCTATGAAGAAAAAAGCGATTGGCATTATTGGCGGTATGGGGCCTCTTGCCACCGCCGACCTGTTTGAAAAAATTATCCTGCATACAAGGGCGTCCTGCGACCAGGACCATCTGCGGGTGTTTATCGACAGCAACACCGGCATCCCGGACCGGACCGCGGCTATCCTGCACAATGGCGCGGACCCCGTGCCGGAACTGGCCGCAAGCGCCCGGGGACTGGAGCGGCAAGGAGCGGAGCTGCTGTTGATGCCCTGCAATACCGCTCACCATTTTTATGAAGCGGTGCAGGCGTCCGTTTCCGTCCCGGTGCTGCATATGATCCGTCTGACGGCCCGGGCGTTGGAAGAGCGGGGCGTAAAGACGGCGGGGCTGCTGGCTACCGATGGGACCATCCGGACCGGCATCTACCAGCGGTGCTTTGCGGGGTCCGGAATCCGGCTGCTGACGCCGGACCGGCAGGGTCAACAGGCGATGATGGACATGATCTACCTGGGTGTGAAAGCAGGACGGCAGGACTATAATGCAGCCGCCGCCCGGGAAACCATGGAGGCGCTTCTGGACCAGGGCGCTGAGACGCTGATCCTGGGCTGTACAGAGCTGCCTTTGGCGGTAAAACTGTACGGCATCGGCCTGCCGGCAACGGACCCCACCCTGGAGCTGGCACTGGCAGCTATACGGCAGGCGGGGGCGGAGATGGTGTGATCCGCCGCGGCACCCATGACGGGAAAGACGGGGAAATGGCGGAGGCTCGCAGAAAGTGTCGTTATGTCAACGGAAGGCTCGGTTTTTAAAGGGGAAAACTATGGTTTCAGGGTTTTCCACCTTCTGTTGAAAACCTGCCAGACCGCCTGCGGAACGGGAAAATGTCATTGTGGAAAACTCTGTGGAAAATGTTTAAAACTTTCCGTACTTAAAATTACATGTTGGTTTATGTAAACCATAATGCGGCGCTGCATACGGTCAAACCACCAAGAAAGTCCCTGTAGATCATGTGCAATTGGGAGAAATTATAAAGCTCACAGAAAAAGATCGGCTGCGGGATTGCGCTGATTTTGTGGGATTTGCTTGAAAAATAAAAGGGTACGGTCCAATTTTGCAAGTCTAGCTGCAAAAATACGTTCCGTAATCAAACAAACGATCAAAAGCGGCAATTGATATACAGAAGTGTATCAATCGCCGCTTATTTGCCGGTCTGTCGTTTTATGCCCCTTCCGCATAGTCCTGCTGAAAGCAGCGGAGCCGGAGACGCTCTGTCTCCAGCTCCACAGTACCTCTATGGATCACTTTTTCCCGCCCTTCAAAGCCTTCATGCGCTTCTCGTGGTCCAGGATCCGCTTGCGGATGCGCAGGCTCTTGGGAGTGACCTCCAGCAGCTCATCGTCTGCCAGGAACTCCAGGCACTGCTCCAGGCTCAGGATCCGGTGGGGCACCAGGCGCAGGGCCTCATCGCTGCCGCTGGCCCGCATGTTGGTCAGCTGCTTCTTCTTGCAGACGTTGACGGTAATATCCTCCTGCTTGGGGCTGACGCCCACCACCATACCGGCGTAAACGGGCACGCCCGCGCCGATGAACAGTGCGCCCCGCTCCTGGGCGTTGAAAAGGCCGTAGGTGATGGATTCGCCGGTCTCAAAGGCAATGAGGCTGCCGGTGTTCCGGCGGCTGAGGTCGCCCTTGTAGGGGGCGTAGCTGTCAAAGACGGAGGCCATGATGCCCTCCCCCCTCGTGTCGGTGAGGAACTCGTTGCGGTAGCCGAAGAGCCCTCTCGCGGGCACCAGGAATTCCAGCTTCATCCGGTCGCCCACAGGGTTCATCTCCACCAGGTCCCCCTTCCGGGAGCCCATTTTCTCGATCACCGCGCCCACGCTGTCGGCGGGCACGTCGGCCACCAGCCGCTCGATGGGCTCGCAGCGGACGCCGTCGATCTCCTGGTACAGCACGCGGGGCGGGGAGACCTGGAACTCATAGCCCTCCCGGCGCATGGTCTCGATGAGGATGCTGAGGTGCATCTCGCCCCGCCCGGCCACGTTGAAGGCGTCCATGGCCCCCTCGATCTCCGTGACCCGCAGGGACACGTCCTTCAGGGTCTCCCGGAACAGGCGGTCCCGGATCTGGCGGGAGGTGACGAACTTGCCCTCCCGGCCGCAGAAGGGGGAGTCGTTGATGGAGAAGGTCATCTCCATCGTCGGCGCGGAGATCTTCACAAAGGGCAGCGGCTCGGGGCTGGCGGCGGCGCAGATGGTGTCGCCGATGGTGATGTCGCCGATACCGCTCATAGCGATAATATTCCCGGCGGAGGACTCCGCCACCGGCTT